>JADFIX010000185.1:0-3119 GCA_022566435.1 Planctomycetota bacterium | reverse complement strand
TCTGCGAGAAAGGCTGACTGGCTGGCAGAAGGTGAGCGTCACCCTGGCGGCCACGGGCGTAATTTACCTCGCTTGCCAAGGTGAAGAGGTGCCCACGGTCGCGCTGGTGCTCGCGGGATCGTTTGGTCTCTACGGCCTTCTGCGCAAGACCGCGAAGGTGGACGCCATCCTGGGGCTCGGTGTGGAAACGGCGCTGCTGCTTCCTTTGGCAATCGGTTATCTCGTCTACCTGGCGGCATCGGACCAATGCCGATTTGGTACGGTTTCATGGCGCACCGACGTGTTACTCGCGTCGGGAGGGATCATCACGGCCGTTCCGCTCTTGTGGTTTACCAACGCCGCGAGACGCCTTCGGCTCGCCACACTCGGCTTCCTTCAGTACATCGCGCCCAGCGGGCAATTTCTGTTGGCGGTCGGCCTGTTCGGTGAAGTTTTCACACAGGCCCACGCGATTAGTTTCGCCTGTATCTGGACCGCATTGGCGATTTATTCCATTGATGCCGCGGCACGGTCCATGCCCGGTCGGAAAGACCGAAACGCCTAGGGGTGCGTCCCGGACGAAACCGCGTGGTGGACGGTACCGCACATACTCGGATACAATCCGTCACGCGACACCGATCGATCAATCGGTGGATGCGGGAAACAATCCTCGGCGACCTGAGTCGAGACCGAGAACCCTTAACAAGTGGGAGCAGTAGAACACCATGACCGACGATAGTCGTATCAAGCAATTCGAGCAGATGGCCTCGGCCGACCCGGACAACGAACTGGGACACTTTAGCTTGGGCCGCGCGTATTTGGGCGCCGAGCGATTTGATGATGCCGCCGTTTCCTTCGCGCGGGTTGTCGAACTCAACCCCAAGATGTCCAAAGCCTACCAATTACTTGGCGAAGCCCTCGACGGTGCGGGAAAGCGAACCGATGCCATCGACGCATTGACAAAAGGGATCGGCGTCGCCAACGAACTGGGCGATCGGATGCCGCTCGAGGCCATGGCCGACAAACTCCGGTCGTGGGATGCGCCCGTGCCGACATACGAGACGCCAACGGCGGAGGCCGAGGCACCCGCCGCAAGTGGCCCATCAGCCGCCGGGTTTCGTTGTTGCCGATGCGGTCGACCGGACGGGCAGCTGGAAAAGCGGCCGTTCAAGGGAGATATGGGTGAAAAAATCCTTGCCAATGTTTGCAACGGCTGCTGGCGCGAGTGGATCGGCCAGGGAACCAAAGTGATAAACGAGCTCGGCTTGGCGCTCAGTTCGAAAGAGGGTCAGGATGCCTACGATCAGTACATGCTCGAGTTTCTACAGCTCGAGGAGGTCTAATCGATACGTCTAAGGCGCGCTTCTCATTTTATTTTGCGCGCCCCCGATACCAGTTGGTAGTCGAGCGGTTTCTTAGGGGCCAGTGCTGACGGGGGGGGTCAGGGTAGCTTGGCGGAGGCGCCGAAACCGCCCGCTTACCCATGCTCGGAGCCGGAGGCGGCCTACAGATACACTCAGCCCCGTATTTGGCCGAAACTACATGAAGCCGGGATTGCAGTGATTGCGGTCAAATTCGCTGGATATTCTCGGCGCTAATTGATATACTAGTGGTGCGGGGATCACCGCTAAAGCAAGAATTGAGCCCTTGGGGTAACGACACTGCGGTGGTGGCCGAGCCAGCACTAGGCTGTTTCGTTGGATCAGGCATTGCCTATGGCGAGTAGGACGACAGACGGAGCGCCGATCGTTCCCGAATCAGGTTCGCGCCTTTCGTTGGTGCCGATCGGCAAGGGCGGTCCGGGCACGCCGATCGAGTGCCGTCGATGCGTGACGCTTCTGGGATCGCGAAACGGTTGCAAGATTGTGCTGAAGCGAAAAACGGTGGCCGCGGCTCATGTGGCGATCGTAAACACCGGTGCGCATATCTACGCCGTCGACCTGGTGACCAAGCACGGTGCGCAACTCAACGGATTGAAGATGGAGCACGAAGAACTCAACGACGGCGACATGCTTCAGATCGCCACGTGGTCGTTCCGCGTCGACATCGCGCAGCCCATGCGAAGCGATGAGGCCGACCTGCATACGTTCGACCTCGACCCGACACCGCATATTGTCGCCCTGGAGCACGTCGAGTCCGGGCGAATCTTGCAATCGATTCGGGAAGTTTGCGTTGTCGGGCGACGTAGCGGATGTGACATCGTCATTTCCGATTCGCAGGTTTCGCGAACGCATTGCCTGCTCTTCGACTACCTCGGGCATCCGGCGGTGTACGATCTGCTCAGCCGCAACGAAACATGGGTCAACGACAACGCCGTGGCATACCACGAGTTGAAAGATGACGACCTGTTGGGAATCGGAGATACGAAGTTCCGGCTCCGTCTCGTGGAATCGAAAGTCGGAAAAGTCGGCTCGAACGGCAAGTCCAAGGAAACCGCGCCGGTCTCGTTGGAGTCACGCAGCATTCCCCCCGACGAAATCGATATCGAGAGCACCGAGAAGTCTCAACGATGGCGCATCGTCGAAAATCTGGAAAAGGCCACCCGAAAACGCTAACCACGCCACGTCCACCACCGCGGCAGCCACGATGACGCCATGGAATCAGTACGCACCTCTCTTGCTGACTCCACAAAACCAACCCTATAATGAACCCACAAATGGCCCCTCCCGGAAGGAGACGCGGTGAGGGAATCGTCCAGGAACCACCATCGAGGACCAGGCTATGACCTCCGTGATCACCGACAACAAAAGCACCAGAACGGTCCGCGCGCCGAGAGGCAACAACATGGTCTGCAAGGGTTGGCAACAAGAGGCCGCCATGCGCATGCTCATGAACAACCTCGACCCGGACGTGGCCGAGAACCCCGCTGAACTTATCATCTACGGCGGAAGCGGTAAGGCCGCACGTAGCTGGCCCGACTTCGATCGCATCGTCGCCGCCCTCAAAGCCCTGGAAAACGACGAAACGCTTCTCATACAATCAGGTCGGGCGGTCGGCGTGGCGAGAACGCATCCGGATGCCCCGCGGGTCATCATCGTCAACTCGCTCCTGGTATCCCATTGGGCCACCTGGGATGAATTCCGCCGTTTGGAGGCCATGGGGTTGACGATGTACGGCCAGATGACTGCCGGAAGTTGGAT
>JADFIX010000184.1 GCA_022566435.1 Planctomycetota bacterium | reverse complement strand
CGTGAGTAGCCTCCACCGTCCTGGTTTTACCGGGCAAGCGATTGGGCCAGAGTGCAGAAGGAGAAACACGGTGTTCTTTGGAGGATGATAGCCTTCGTCGTCGTGCTGATCGTCACGATCATCGCCGTGCCCATAAAGAAGACGTACGACGATCCACGGCGGCGATAACAGTGCTTACGGCTTGCGGTGTGGTTGTTCATTGTTTCATCCACGGATCGGTCGTCAAAAGGCCGGTCCTGCGCGCGGACTGTATGTCATCGTATCTACGGCTTCTCCATGCCGGCCGCCCATTCAATGGCCCGCTTCATGATCGTCTGACCGTCAGGCGTTAGCGTGGTGAAATCGAAGCCGGTGTTTCCCCAGAACATTTTGACGCGGCGCGCGGGTGCTGCACCGCCGCCGGCAAGTGTGCCCCCAGCATTCACCGTGAGAAGCGAAGCCTTTCCCGAAGAAATCGTGCCCAACACTTGTACGTCATCGCCAAGCCCGACGTCGGCATAAATGTGCGGTTGTGATGACGTTGTGACCGAAATGAGGCCCGTGGCGAACGGAGAGGTAATGTAGTGGGTGTTGTCCAGCACCGTAGCGTTTGTCGTCGAATAGGCGAACGGAGTTCCCGACGCGAATCCGAAGTCGTCAATCAACTGCCCCTCTTCGTTGACGACACCGATCGGTGCCGCCACTAGTTTTGTACCGAGGTCCGAGGAGAGAATCGTTTCGGAGACGTAGGCCACGTTGGCATTCACCACGGCATTGTCGAAGTCAGCTTGGAGTGCCGCCGCAGCGATGAGGCTCACCGTGAAGCCCCACGATTCCATGAGCGCTTGTCGAGCCAGTTCGTCGCTGCTGGGAGCCACGTCATCGGTCACGACAAACAGCACGCTCGGCTCCGGTGGCAGCGGGGGCAGTCCGGCACCCTTGAGGGCCTCCAACTGCGCTATCAGGGCGCCATCGCGCTCAACCTGGACTGTGATATGCTTTAGTCCCTCTTCGGTGCCCGTGGGCTGTTTTGAATCTGCCAGGCTGCGACGTTCCACGGTCACGATTCGACGCCAGCCGGCCAGGTTCGGGATGAGGGGTCCATCCTTGTTTTGCGGAGGGCTCGCATTCCAGCCGTCGTAATCATCCACATCATCGAAGTCGAGCCGGTTGCTGTTCGACTCACCGCTGTCGGCTCCCATCGCTGCGGTGGAAAGCATAGGATCTCTGAGATCGATCCTCCCGACGTCCTCCGGATCGGCATAGTCCTGCCGCATGATTTCGGACATGAGTTCCTGAGCGAGCAAGTGAGCTTGGCCGCGTTCGGCGGTCTGCTGCTGGCCCAGCTTGGCGGCAGCGACCGTATTCAGGGCCGCGACCAGCAGGACACTCACGAGGACAATCGAAATCGCCGCTTCGACAAGCGTGAATCCTGCCCCGCGGACGCGGGCCTTCCTTGTTTTAGAGAGAACATTGCTCATAGCGCACCTACGTCCGGTTCGTTCAGGGTTTGCACCTCCGTTTGCACTCGCGTGGATGTATCGGCGCTGATCTGCAATTCCACTCGGATCGAGGATAGCAGCCCGCTGGCAGACTGCGGCGGGTTCGGATCTGGCGCAGTGACTGTCCCCATAACAACCATCCAGATATCGACCGTTGGATCCTCGGTCCAGGCGATGCCATCCGAGCTGACGAAATACTTCGTTTGGGGTGAGCCAACGCTGCCGGTGCCGATGCTGAGCTTTCCGGCGACGCTGCCGCCGTCGCCGGTCCAGGCGATGCAGTACGCTTGGGAGGGGTCCAGCCCGCCGGCGCTGGAGAACGTCACTTGGTGCCAGTTTCCGGCAAGAAGGTTCGCTTCGGGGACCTGCACTTGGTCAACAATCAATCCGGTGGGTACGCCGGTCCCACTTGCCTGTCTAACTGATACAGACAGCGTTGCGTTCGTGGGCTTCTTGGGGGCGGCGACGAAGGCGACCCGCGTGATCCGCCAACTGATTGCGTCCCCCGGTAAGGTCGGCTCAAAATACTCGGCTGCGCCGCCGGAGCCCGAGACGTCAAATTGAGCACTCGAGCCCGAATTGGTGGCATCCTGCGAAAGGAACACCTCTTCCGGGCCTTCGACGGCCGGCCCCGCCTGTGGTGCGCTCGCCTTGGTGGTGTAGGTCAGGGCGAATTCCTGAACGTCATCGACCAGTGTTGCGGCCACTGCTCCGTTGTACTCGAGGGTCAAGGGATCACCGGGCGTGCCCGACCAGGCGTATCGGATGGTTTCCGGTCCGGCAGCGCCGTGCCCGCGGTCAGCGACAGTGAAAGTAATGGCATTGGTTGTTTTTTCCGTCACCGACGTTGTGTACAGCAGGTCCTCGGTCATTCGATCCAGGACGTTTCTGCTATCCGCGGCGATCTCAGTTGAACTCTTGCCATCAGGGATGGCTCGAGTTGCGATGATCATCGTCGAACCCATCCCCAACATCAGGATGATCATGACCGCCATGGCGGCGACCAACTCGACGAGCGTGAACCCGCGATGAACGGACAACCTATACCGCCGGAGCGGCGCATGTTTGTAAGGTGTTTTCATTGCGTCGTAGCCCTACCCGTTCCCGCGTCGACGGTCACGGTTCGAACGTGGTTACCCACACTGATGACCACCGAACCACTGCTGTCCGGGACGCCGAACACGTCAAAAATAATGTCCAGGTCTCCACCGAAGTTCGCAGAAACGATGTTCGCACGGTACGGTTCTTCCGACAGCAACACCTCGTACGCCGAGCTGGGGTGATCGGGGTCCGGCATGCCGATCAGCGAGTACTCGTGAGTTCCCAGAGTGAAGCGCACGGTTTGACTGGCATTCGTGGTTCTGGCGTGGCGTTGGGCAAGTGCCAGGTCCGCGACGATGCGCCTTGCGGCGGCCTCGACGCGCCGCAGTGCCAACGTGTTGCCGAACCGAGGAACTGCTACCGCGGCGAGCGTCGCGATAATCACGATGACGCAAACCATCTCCAGCATCGTGAAAGCTCGGGAAAAACAACTGCGCGATTGTAACTGTCTTTTATTTATCATCGTGAAGCCGTCACGGACCGTCGGTGAGTCAGGGCGCGGGGTGCGCGCGGTACTGGGTCGATATCGGCGGTGAAGACGTCGGCCCTTAGTTTGGATGGTTGTTTCGACCCGCCCGGGCATGTCGGTTCGGCTGGTCGTTGCCGACAATGTCCGCGATGTTGCTTGTAAGTGCCGGAGTTATTGGTCCTCCCTCCCGGATCCTGATTCCGATAAACTGACGTCGTGCTTGGTTTTAGAAGAAAATGGAAGGCGTGATGCGTAGTGGCTGCCCGGCTCGGCCGCTGCCGAATGATCTTGCGGCGCACGCGGAATGCCGAAAATGACAAACAATTGTCACTTATTGGATATCGTCGCAGACGTGGAAGGTTTCTACGCTCGGGGTTGCCTGCCAGGTCGAGCGGTATGGCCGCGCTTGGTGTTCATGTCTTGATGAAGTCTACCGCCGGAATCGTGTTACCCGTCCGTGCGGGCGCGAATAGCGGAGAGATCCTTGCGAATATCGTCGTATGTGATGCCGAGGCCCTTTAGCGCCTGCTGGGCGACACAGCCTTGTTCCTTCGCCAGCGCAAGGAGAATGTGTTCGGTGCAGACCTCCTTCGCCGCCTCGTCCTGGCATTCCTGAATCGCCGAGGCCATGACATTCTTGAAGTGTGGCGTCCCCGGAAGACGGCCGAATACCCAGGTCTCTTCCATTTGCTTGCGTATCAACCCGGCGATTTGCTCGCGCAGGTTGTCGCCCGTCACGCTACGACCGGCGAGCAAGGTTGAGCCGATTCCCGTGCCTTCCGTCAGAATCGCGAGCAACATGTGCTCGGTGCCCACGTACTCTTGTTCGTATTCCCGCGCGATCTGGTTGGCCAACTTGATCACCATGGCCACGCGTTGACTAGACTTAGGTAGCATCGAATCAATTATCTCGAGTTTTTCGTTTTCTGCAAACGGTTGCACGCGCCGCTGCTTTGATTACCACGCTGGTAGATTGTACACGCTGGCGCCGGGAGGCCAATGGGGAAATCAGTACGCTGAATTTCGAGAACGACGAATCCAGAGTAGCGAGATCAGCGAAAAAAGCATGGGTATCACGCCCATCACGCCGCATGGTGCCCCCGTCCCGCCCGGGCCGACCGCGCCACAGCCGTCTTCCACTGTACAGGCGTGGTCTTCCGTGTCGTCGAAGGGATCACCCGATGCGACCGTAATACGGCGCGAGACAACGCGGGTCGAGGTGTTGCTGCCGGTTCGGATGGTAACGGTCGCGGTAATCGGAATTCGCAGTGAAATTCCCGTGTTATTGACATATGTATGTGAGACGAATCGGCTCGTTGCCAACGTACCGTCGCCGAGATCCCAACGCACCGACTCGACCGTGCCGACGATTTCGCCGGCATCAATGCTGAGTTCGACCGCCAGCGGTGATTGTCCGGAATCGATGTTGGAGCCGACTGAGCCGGGTACGCTAATGACAATCCTAAGCTCGACATCTTCATCCGCACCGGTGTTCGGATCGATTCCCGCGGCGGTGACCGCTATGGCCGCTTGGGCAAACCCGATGTTGCCTTCCACGTCAAACATGGTGAGGCGTGCGATAAAGGTCTTTTGATTGGTGGGCGACTCCCCGGGTTCGAGTAAGTAGGTATGAGATGCGTTTCGCGTCACGGCATCGACGCTTACGGAATCATCAATGTCGAAGTCCCAGGAAGTACGATTGTCATCTATAGGAAGTACGCTGGAAGCGTTGCCCTGGAAACTGACCACGAGTGGCGACGTGCCCTCACGAGGGGAGAATTGGATGGATACCTTGGGGCCGACGTCCGGATCGGTACCGCCGCCGGGAATCGTACCGGCTTCGGCCCGCGGAGGAAGTTGACCGGAATCGACAATATTCTGGTTCGTATCGGCACTGACACCGAACGAATACCGCCCTATGGAACTCCGGGCATAGATCGCGAAGTACTTCGTACCGGAGGCCAGAAGGAACCCCACGCATTGCCGTGCACCGGCCTCACACGCGCCGGTGCTGCCCGTGCCACACACCAGGCTGCATCCCACACGAAACACGATGACGTTGGTGGGGAGTGGATTCGGCTCCACACTTCCGCAGCCGATCTGCTCCTTGCTGTAACACTTCCCGTCTTCCGGAATGAAATCGATCGGGCTGTCGCTCTGCAACACGAGAAACTCGTCGGTCGTGCGGAGCGTCATGATGTCATCAGATGCGCCGTTCCGGTCCGCGTTCGGATCGGGCTCTCGAAACTCGAGCGGGTCGCCGTTTTGAAGCCACTGGAGTTGTCCCGTCTCGGTGCTGATCACCACGCCGGCCGGCCTACCCGGCCAGGTCCGCCCGCCGTTGATGATTGATTGCTGCGCCGCGATGACCGCAGCTTCGGCATCGATCCGTCCGTAACCGTATCGCATACTTCGGTTGGTGACGCCGTGATAATCAGCGTCGGTAGGACTGACCTTTGTGGACGTGTGTTCAAGAATCCTTCGGACATCGGTTGCCGAGAGCTTGGAATTGATCGACAGCGTGAGCGCTGCCACACCCGCGGCGATCGGACATGCCGCCGACGTGCCTTGAAAAAGCCCGGAGTATGACCCACTCGCGTCGATATCGGGCGGGCCGTCGATGTGCAGCCCACCGATGTTGAATCCGCCGTCGACGAATCCGGCGTCGTCGCGTACGTCGGTGGTTGTGAGGCTAGCGAAATCGTCGCCGCCGGGTGCCAGCACGTCGATCGTTGTGCCGTAATTGCTGTATGACGCGATTAGATCTCGGTCGGTCGACGCCCCCACGCCGATCACGGACGGAAGTGTCGCCATTTCTTCGCCCGGACTCAATTGCGCGCCCGCGCCATCGTTGTCGAATATACCATCGTCGTTCCGGTCGATCCCGTTTCCCGAAGCGAATACGATGACCATGCCGCGCGGCGGATCGCCTCCGTCACCATCCAAGTCGCGTCCTTCTATGAAGGCGGTTTCGATGGCGTCTTTAAGAATGTCCGGAATCGGCGCCCCACCGCCGAACCCCCAACTGTTGATGTGAACGTCGGAAGCCTGGACGATCCGTTAGCGGTTTCACCTGAATATCACATCTGGTGCCAAAACAGGATATCGTGGTTCCGGACAGCTGATAGTCTGCCCGAATACCAACAAGGCAAACCCGAAGTTAACGGCACCTAACAATGCGCTGCATTGATGCCTCCTGGCTTCCGTCACTGTTCTTGCAGCGGCAACAACCGCGCCGTAAGCTGAGCGCATCAAAGCTTAGACGTTAGATGCCAGTCGAAATCGATGCGATACGCAGCGTATGGTTCTAATTTCATCCACTTCGCTTGAGTGAACGAATCTCCTCGGCGAGATTGATCGAAACGAGTTTCTTGTCTGATTGGTCCCTTCGTTTTCACAAACGCAGCCTCGATAAGTCAGGAAAGTGCAATATCGTTTCTGGAGGTAGCGGAATCTACGTCGCAGTTTTTGACATTAGCACTGCCGATAAGACCACCCTAGATAAAATCGAAGGCCTTGGTTCCGGGTACACTGAAATTACGCTGCCCGTTCCAGATATTGGTGAATGCATGTCGTATGCCGCAGAAGATTCGTTTATCGACAATTCTCTCGCCCCTTATGACTGGTACAAGGAATTGGTGCTAGTCGGTGCCCGTACTCATGGCTTTCCGGT
This sequence comes from Planctomycetota bacterium, assembly GCA_022566435.1. Taxonomy (GTDB): domain Bacteria; phylum Planctomycetota; class Phycisphaerae; order UBA1845; family UBA1845; genus JADFIX01. The sequence continues at coordinate 401 of JADFIX010000184.1, read as the reverse complement.
TGATTATATTGATGAGATAGATGCGGTAACGGCACGCAAGGATCCCGATCCGCGCAGAAGTGCTAAAAGGTGGTCAACCGTTGAAATGGTCAAAGCTGGCACCTAACAATGCGCTTCATGCTTGCCGCCTGTTCGTATCTATCACACATCTTGCGTTCGCAACATGTGCGCCAGATACTGGGCGCATCAAAGCTTAGACGTTAGTCTGATTGATACTTGATGCGTGGTGCGCAACACGCTATACTCTGTAGGTGATCAAGTCATTCCGTCATAAAGGACTTCGGCGTTTCTTCGAGACCAGTAATAAGTCTGGGATTCAGGCCAATCAGACCGGTCGACTTCGATTACAACTTGCGGCCCTGGATACAGCCCAGACTATCGATGATATGGACATCCCTGGT
>JADFIX010000183.1:3168-7158 GCA_022566435.1 Planctomycetota bacterium | reverse complement strand
TGCACGACATTATGAAGAGCATCCACAAGTCCTGCCTGGACACGGCCGAGGCCTACGGCACGCCGGGCAACTACGTCAACGGCGCCAATATCGCCGGCTTCCGCAAGGTGGCGGACTCGATGCTCGACCAAGGGGTCGTTTGAGGGCGCACGGGCCCGGTCATTGCATAATGAAGGGGCGAAGCGGACATTCCGTTTCGCCCTTTTTCTTGTTATTCTCGTGGGGCGAGTGATCCCCATGGAGACCTCGTTCTCTTGGGTGTTCCCGCAAACTGGAATCGCGCGATACCTGCACCGGCCGGTCCGGAGCCCCGCCAGTTTGGTGATCGCCACGGTTAGGGTTCGAGGAATATCGGCTCGACTGAGGAAGCTAGTATGCCGGATCGCATTTCTACGCCGCTGCACGACGATGTCGACCTACACTTCGGTGGGTTTCACAAGCTGATCCCCCACCGCGTGCAAAACGTCTTGCTCGTCTCCAGCCTGTACGAGTCCTTCATTCTGGAAGAGGAAGGATTGATACACGAACTGGTCACGAGCGAATACCTGGACATGAATCTGAGTCACGCCCCCCGTGTTTCGCGTGTCTCGACCGGGAAGGCCGCGCTCGAATACGTGCAGCATCAGCCGGTCGACTTGGTCATTACGATGATCCGTGTCGGGCAATTGGGCGTAACAGAACTTGCCGAGGCGCTTCAGGAGATCAAACCGGGTCTCCCCGTTGTCGTGCTCGCGGGTGAGCCGCGGGAATTGACCCGCCGCCCGGGACTCTCCGCTTGCGAGGCCATCAAACGCGTGTTCGTTTGGAGCGGCGATCCGAAGATATTGCTCGCGATTATAAAGTACATTGAAGATGACTGGAACGCAGAGCACGACACCAGGGTGGGCGACGTGCGGGTCATCATTTTGGTGGAAAACTCCATCAGATTCTATTCTGTGTTCCTTCCTTTGATTTACGGGGAGGTCGTGAAGCTCACGCAATCGCTGATGTCCGAGGGCGTCAGTCCGATGCATCGCCTGCTTCGCATGCGGGCCCGTCCCAAGATTCTACTGGCAGAGACGTTCGAGCAAGCGTGCGGTTTGTTCGAGCGTTTCGGGCAGAATCTTCTGGGCATTATTTCCGATGTTCGTTTTCCCAAGGGCGGTGAACTGCACGACGAGGCCGGTCTGGAATTCATTCGTCTCACGCGGCTGCAAGCGCCCTATTTGCCTGTGATGCTGCAGTCGTCAAACGCCGCGTACGCATCGGCAGCCAAGGAGTTGCGGGCGTTTTTCGCCCATAAAAGCTCCAAGAATCTCCTCGAGCACGTTCGTGACTTCCTGCTCAACAATCTCGGGTTCGGCGAATTTATCTTCTGTACGCCGAGCGGCATGGAAGTCGGACGGGCACGCGACCTGCGCTCCTTCGAGGTCAACGTGGCACGAATTCCCGAAGAATCGTTGCTCTTCCATGCCCATCACAACCATTTCAGCAATTGGCTGATGGCACGGACGGAATTTGCCGTGGCGTCGCGAATCAGGCCGCGGTCGGTAAGCGAATTCGCCACGTCCGAGGATCTTCGCAAGTATCTTCTGGCCACACTGGCGGAATTTCGTGAACGCGATCGTAGTGGCGTGGTGGCGGATTTCTCAGCCGCTCGCTTGGATAGCTCTTTCGCTTTCGCGCGAATCGGTAGCGGATCGATCGGTGGAAAGGCCAGAGGTCTGGCGTTCATCAATGCCTTGATTGGGCGGTACGAATTGGCCGATCGATTTCCCAACGTTCGCATTGCCGTGCCGCGCAGCGCGGCCATTGGGACGGACGTTTTCGACACCTTTTTAGAACTAAACAATTTGCGTCGGCACCTCATGGAGGACCCCACGGACGAACAGATCGCGGCGGCGTTCTTGGCGGCGAAACTCCCCGCAGATATCATGGCTGATCTCGAGGCGTTCTTGGGACGCGCGGCATACCCTCTGGCCGTTCGTTCGAGCAGTCTGTTGGAAGATTCTCAAGATCGGCCTTTCGCGGGCGTCTACACGACGCACATGATTCCCAACGTCCATCCGAATTTTTCCACCCGGCTGGTGCAGTTGTGCAACGCGATCAAGCTGGTCTACGCCTCGGCGTTTTACCGCGACGCGCAAGGATATCTCGAGGCCACCGGGCGCCGCTCGGAAGAGGAAAAAATGGGAGTGATCCTGCAGGAGATTGTCGGCAGCGCGCACCAGGGTCGCTTTTACCCGACTTTCTCCGGTGTCGTGCGTTCTTACAACTTCTATCCTACCCCGGGGATGAACCCCCAAGACGGTATCGCATCGGTGGCGCTCGGGCTGGGGAAGACCGTGGTCGAAGGCGGGCTAACGCTCTTGTTCTGTCCTACGTCACCCGGTGTACTGCCGCAGTTTGCGTCCACCAAGGACATGCTCGCCAATTCTCAACGAGATTTTTTCGCCCTGGATATCAGCAAGCCCGACGTCCCCACGTCGATCGATGAGGACGCCAATCTTCTCAAGCTCGGTCTCGACGTCGCCGAAGCTGACGGAACGTTGGCACCGATCGGTTCCGTCTATTCGCCCGAGAATGATGCCGTCTATGATGGCATATTTCGAGAGGGTACCAGGCTCGTCACCTTCGCCCATGTGCTGAAGTCCGACCTCTTTCCGCTCGCCGAGATTCTACAAACGCTCCTGAAGATCGGTCGTGAGGGGATGGCCGGACCGGTAGAAATCGAATTCGCCGTCGATCTGTTGGCCAAACCGGCCAAGTTCGGCTTCCTGCAGATTCGACCGATCGTGGCAAACGAGGAGTGTGAAGACATCGGCATGCCCGAGCTGATCGACGAAAGCGCCGTGTGCTACAGCCCCAAGGCTCTGGGGAACGGTCGCATGTGCGATCTATACGACATCCTTTATGTGAAACCCGGTTCCTTCGACGCCGGCCGGACACTCGAAATCGTCCTGGAACTTGCCACCCTGAACAAGCAGCTCAACGATGAGAGTCGGCACTGCGTACTGATCGGTCCGGGGCGCTGGGGTTCGGCCGATCGTTGGCTCGGGATACCGGTCACGTGGGAGCAGATTTCATCGGCGCAGGTCATTGTCGAAACAACGCTGCACGATTTCGTCGTCACGTTGTCACAGGGGACGCACTTTTTTCAGAATCTGACATCGCTGGGTGTCGGGTATTTCACGATTGATCCGTCCGTCGGCGAGGGGTTCATCGACTGGGATTGGCTGGCGTCCTGCGATGCCGTCGCAGAGACAGACTTTGTCCGCCGCGTACAATTTTCTAAGCCGCTCGACGTTCGTCTCGACGGGCGCAGCCGCCGCGGTGTGATTCTCAAGCCGCCGGCTTGACTGGGTCGGGTCAGAAGATCCTATCGCAAGCGACGGCGCTGCGTGGAGTTGCAACATGCATGAAGGACTATGGGGCGGGGTGGTCGGCACCGTTGGTGGAATCGTGGGCACTTATTTTTCGGTCAAGAATACGCAGAGTCCTCAGGAACGAAAATTCGTCATCAAGTGCGCGGTGGGATTCTGGCTGGGCATCGCGGTGTTCCTGGCGCTCTTGTTTCTGTTGCCGATTCAGTACCGCTGGCTGCTTTGGATCCCCTATGTAATTGCCTTGCCGATCACCATTATCTGGATGAACAAGACGCAGGCACGAATTCGTGGGCAGGCCGGAGTTGTGGCCGGCGCCGTCGAAACGGCAGATGTGACACGAAACGACAAGTGATTGTTTTTCCGGTCGTGGCCGGCTCCCTAACGGTCGCGGTACTGATCACTGCGTTTGCCGGCTTACCGCTTCCTATTGGCCGTTCCTCGCCTGGCGATTGGGACCGGGGACGCCGAAATCCCGTCGCGCCTCGATTCTCTTGTGGTATACTTGTGGTGATGAATTTCAGCGGAGTCGTTTGGCCGTTAGGTAGTCAATTGTGGTTGGCGAAAGGGGTGCTGCATGTCCGACAGACGAACGAGCCGAGGATTCACTTGTTGCGCTATTCTCTTT
>JADFIX010000183.1:2140-3158 GCA_022566435.1 Planctomycetota bacterium | reverse complement strand
GCGGGCACACTGTGGGGGCAAGGCACCATCGGGCTTGGCAATGTGCCGGAACAACTCGTGCTACCCGCGCCCGACGGGGTCAATCACGTGCTTGACGTCTCGATTGCGGGCGGGATGGCAACATCTGTTTGGCTTGCCGCTGTGCGGGATGACCAAGCAAGTTCGCCGCCGTTGAAGCTGACAAGAATTGACGCCAACAAGTATCGGATTAATTTGGCCGGGCGCGAAGTATATGACTATCTGAAACAATTCGAAGCCCGTGGCCAATTTCGCGTGTTCGCCGAGACCGACGGACAAGATGTCGCACAGAGCATTGCGGTACGCTACTCGATCGGTCCCGCCCGAGGACGATTGTTTTATCGCTGGGATGATTTCCGGGTCCCCATCTACCAGCGAACGCGGATGAAACTGCCGTGCCTGCGCGGAACACTTCGCGTGCAGCTCGAGGATATCACTAGAGGTCAAGTGCTCGTTTCCGTGTATGGTTTAGGCGGAACCGTGATCGCCAGTCCTACGTCCATGAAGGAAGGAGACGAGCTGGCGATATCGGCCTGCGGCGTGGATTACATTCTCCGCCTTGACAAACTTGTCAATCTACTCATCGGCGAGGACTATGGCGTGTTCTCATTCATGCCTATCAACCGGCGTGATGCCCGCAAGATTGAAGACCTTCTGGAGATGATCGCGGCGTCCGACGTGATGTTCATCCGCCAAGAGCGGGAGTACTCCGGTAAGACCTTCGCCGCGCATTTGCGGCAGAAGCGCCAACACTTCCGCCCTCGCGACGGCACTCTCTCGGAATTCATCGATTCCGTGGCAAGTCGTTCGGTCGCCAATGGCGAGCCTTACAGCGTTAAGCTTTCGACCGGGAAAACGATCGCCGCCGCCGATTGGCTGAACCAGCAAGCGTCCCAGCTCGGCTCGCCGTCGCGGACCGTCCACGGCGAGGCGTCCTCACCTTCGACACCCGATTGAGCGTGCGGAGCCGTTCGGATTGAACGTGTTTCGGGTTGGTGTG
>JADFIX010000183.1:0-2098 GCA_022566435.1 Planctomycetota bacterium | reverse complement strand
CTCAATTATTGGATCACGCCTACCGTATCGCATCGTGCACCAGGCGGTAAATACTAATGAGCTCGATATTAGTACTTACCGGCCGGGGATCGGGACGAGCCATCTCACAAGGTCCGATTTTCTCTCCAAGTTCTTTCGAACAAGAAATATGTTCGGCTGGCTCATGCGCATGGAATCACTCAATCGAGATTCGTGGTTCACGGATCACTATTCTGCTATACATCATGTGGTATCACAGTGAGAAACCGATCATTATATGGTGTTGAATGGCATGATCAGCAAGTACTATTCTTTACTAATCGTGTACTAATTAGTATTTGCTCGACGTTTTTTGGCCGCGTGATATACTAATTAGTTGATTGTTAGTATAACACTAGTAGTTCAGCTAGGCTGAAGAAAGGGTCTCTCGTGCGAAAGCCTCAAACGCCGCCGAAACTCCGCACATTGCTAGATGAAGTGGCAAAAAAGGATCGACTTCTGGCTATCGTTGCGCCGCCTCTCGGGCTTGAGCGCCCGGGTGAATACCTGCACTGGGACAAATTGCGCCGGAAGTCGCCGCCCGGTGACCTCACGCACCGGGAATGGTGGGCGGCAATAAAATTCCAACGACTCCCCACCTTGAAAAAGGTACCCATGCAGGACAAGGCCGGGAAGCCCTTCTGGTATACGCAGGCTGACACCGTTTCACAGGCTTTGCATCAGATCGATTTTCGCACAGGCGGTCAAATCGCGATACCCCATCCGGTCACCGATCCGGAAATGCGCGATCGTTATATTGTTAGGTCGCTGATGGAAGAAGCGATCACCTCGAGCCAACTCGAGGATGCCGCGGTCACGCGCGAAGACGCCAAGGAGATGATTCGAAGCGGGCGCAAGCCGACCGACGAGCATGAGAAGATGATTCTCAACAATTACTTCACCATGCAACAGATCCGCCGGCAGAAGGAAAAAATGCTCACGCTGGAGCTTGTGCTTGATCTGCACCGTCTTGTGACAAAAGGCACGATGAAGAACGCAGTCGATGAGGGGCGCCTACGCCCGCCTGGGCGAAAGATCGACGTTGGCGACATGTATGGCCAACTCTTTCACGATCCGCCGCCTGCTGAAGAGCTGGAAGAGCGAATGCGGGCGATGTGCGACTTCGCCAATGGAAAAACACCGAAGGAATTCATGCACCCGGTGGTTCGCGCCATCATTTTGCATTTCTGGCTGGCGTACGATCATCCCTTTGTGGACGGCAACGGTCGCACGGCGCGGGCGCTTTTCTACTGGTGCATGCTCCACAATAAGTATTGGCTGTGCGAATTCATCTCGATTTCGCAGATCATCCTTAAGGCACCCGCGAAGTACGGTCGCGCTTTTCTGCACACGGAGACGGATGAAAACGATCTGACTTATTTTCTGTTTCATCAATTGGATGTCATCCTCCGCGCAATAGAACAGCTTTGCGAGTATGTCGAACGGAAAACAGAGCGTGCCGATGTACTCGAGCGAGAGATGCGGACCGTACGATTCCTGAACCATCGACAGCGGGCGATCGTTGGCCATGCTCTAAGACATGCCCGTGCGGTATATACGATTGATTCACATCGCCTGAGCCACGCCGTGGTCTACCAGACCGCACGAACCGATCTGTTGGACCTTGTCGATCGCGGTATTCTCGACTCCTGGAAAGAAGGTCGCGAGTGGCATTTCAAACCAGCGAAAGACATTGAGGCCAAGTTGCAGGTGGACGAGTAGCAGATGTGCCCGCGAATCGCCGTAGATCGGATGTACTTGGGTGGGCGACGCCCGGAGTGCCCGAGCCGGCACATCGGGCTGACGACTCGCTCGCAGGGTCAATCGTACGTCGCCCGCATTGACACCCACGGCACCCTATGCTACAGTCTCTGCTTCGCACTCGGCGAAGCGTAAACCCCGGCGGGGACTGGAGTTACGTAATTCCGGCGCCCGCCGCTTCGGTCGGACCACCGCCCAACCGGCGGAATCTCACAGATTCGAGACCCGTATGGACATGATCGTCGTCATGAAGGCCAACGCCCCCCAGGCCGACGTCGAACGCGTCGTCGAACGCGTCAAAGAGCTGGGTCTGGTCGCT
>JADFIX010000182.1 GCA_022566435.1 Planctomycetota bacterium | reverse complement strand
GGCCCGCGTCTTTGAACTCCTGGGCTTGTAGTCAGTTCCCGGAAACACCTCCGAACCACAACCTTCGCCGTCGCCGAAACTTGCGCTTCGCCTGCCAGCGGAACTTCGGGTTAAAGCTGTAATATGGGCCGAAAAAGAGGGACCTACCACATCTTATGTGGACCCAAACAGAGCGGCCACCGGCGATTTCAGGCCCACTCGCTTGCATTCAGGTGATAAAGGCGGAGCTGGTTTTCCACGCCCCCGTGCGAACATGGGAGTTGATCGATTACGTGGTTTCGCATTACGACAGGAATCCTCGCCGGTTCGCAAATTCTTCGGCCTGACCGAAGCAGGCGTTCAAATTCGGTTTGATACGATCAAACTCCCTTCGGAGCCTCGTTCCGTGCCGCCCACGTTTCGACAGAAAGACGATCGTCGACAACGCCTCAAGAAACGGGACTTCTCGCTTTTTCAACTCCAGCGCTAGCTTTTTCCATTCCTCCCCGCCCTCGTCACGATCGGACATGCGGTTGACTTCGTCCATTACTTCCGGGAAAACCGCGTACTTGTAGCTGCTTTCGCCGGCGCCGGGGGGACGTTCGTCCAAGATCTTCACGTCACTCAAAAAGTCCAGGTCGTTAGCAAGCTCTTTCGAGTACGGGCCGAAGTAGTGCAGTATGAAGCGATAGCCGAATTCCTTGGCGCCGGTCGCCTGGAGAAGATGCACGATTTTTTGCAGCCGCTTCCGGCCACTCACTTCGCCCAGCTCACCCACCAACCGCGCGACCAGCATCGCCGATTCGACGCTCATCCCAACACCTCCGCTTCCGGACACCCTAACATACACCAAACTGACCCATTAGTCTAGCAAATTCTTCCGAAAATTCACGGTTGTAGTGAAAACGATACACGGCCAAGTGCTCGGTTAATCCCTTGAGGATCAGCGAATCGGGAACCTTCGACAGGCGTATCGTCGAATTGTCCCGCAAAATCAAGAATATCTCTCGGAAAAAAGCCTCCTCGTCGTCCAAGTTCTTGCGGCTGAAATACTGAAAGTCTTTATATGGCAGGTCTTCCAGCCTGTCGACACGGCACTCGAACTTTAGTGGGCTCTCATCCTTCTCCAGGTGCTTCATCAGCGCCACCGCATCTTTTATTTTATCGTCATCAAGCTCTACCGTTTTCCAGGGGACATTTCGGCGAACAAGGCGGAGCGAATGACGCTGCAGCGACTCTTGAAGCGAACCCTTGTTGAGAGCCGTACCGCTCCACGCAGCCCAGCGACGAAGTGCCCACCAAAACACTTCATCATCTAGCATCAAGTACTCGTTGGTGGTTACTTTCCCTTGCTTTGCCAACAAGTTCTTAACGGGCTCGGGCGTATCGTCAGGAAGTGTGGGGCACAGTAATACGGCCAAACGGAGCGTTTGAATCAACTCCGCTTCGTAAGCGCGCGTGGTCCTGTGGCCGTGCACATGCTGTAGCATTAGCCGCCGCGCAAGGAGGAACCCCTCAATTGCACCTGTTCCCTTGCTCGAATCGAGACAGAGTTTCTTGACCGTACGATCTCCCAATCTTGGTTCCCCGATTGCCAGAGCGTTCAGGATCCATTCAGAATCGAACTGGCCGTATCGCGAGCCGGTCATGAGGCTGTCCCTCAGGAGGTAATCCATCCTGTCGGCGTCAAGTTGGCTGCTCACAATGTCCTTCAGATACGGATCTGGCGGCGGACCTTCTTCTCCTGAGATCAGGCAACAGACGATGTCAACATCGACGCCTTCCAACCCATTGAGCACTCGGCCGATTTCTGTATCGGTGTCTCGCAAGATCTCGCATGAGCGATTCTCGTGCGACGGGAAACTGCTATCCTCGGCCTTGAACACTCGTTCGAAGACGTGCGAAAAAGGGCCGTGCCCGATGTCGTGAAGTAACGCAGCCGCCTTGATTGAGGCACTATTCCCTTCGATTTGATCGCGGATTTCGTCATCATCGCGGTGCCGCTCAATCAGCTTATCTATCATGCGCCTCGCGAAATTGAAAACGCCCAAAGAATGCGTAAATCGCGTATGCTCCGCACCAGGGTATACGAAATGAGCCAAACCCAACTGGCGTATTCGTCGTAGCCGTTGGAATTCTTTGGTGTCGATGAGTTCGAGAATCCAGTGGTCATCCGGCCCGAGATAAATTAGATCGTGGATCGGGTCCCGAAAGACTTTGGTTCGACGACGCGGTTGCGTATTGCCGGAGGAATTCGTCGCTGGGCCATCCATAGTACCCTTGTATCATGAGGCCGGTGCGAGGGAAAGCGTGCAATCTGGGTCCCAAGTCCTCGATATCTCCGAAAATCACCGCCCCACTACGTTGCACGAGACCCAATAACCCGCATAGATATCCTAGAAATGCGAAGAATTGGCGAACTACCGTACCTCAATCCAACCACTGCTTCTTGTCTTTGAGTTTCATCGGCACGTAATGTTCGGTGAGGTATTCCAGGTCTTTGGAGATCATCGCTTCCACTTCCATCTTGAAACCGTTGGCGATCATCTTTTTGAATTCGCGCTGCCATGGCCGCTTGTTGGCGAACCAGGGATAGGCGGCGATTTGTTTGGCGCGCCTGATGTCGTTGGCGTCGAGGTCGATCTTCACGTCGTCGCTCATATCGCAGCGGTCGTAGTCGAAGCTGGAAACGCCGATGAACTTGGCGTCGGGGATGGCCATACGCTTGGATTCGTACGCCAGATTGATCGACCCGTGCTTGATGACCGAATAGATGTAATACCCCCACGGATCGTTATCGAGCAGCACGAAGACCGGAAGCTTCAATTCCTCGTGCATTCTACGCAGTAGTCGCCGCATACCACGTGCGGGCTGACCGCCGCCGTGCGACACGATGCAATTGTGTTTCTTCCAAAAGCGATCCTCGTGAAAGCGGCGCCATACGGTGTCTTTTTCCACATGGAGGATGAACTTGGCCGTGCACTTCTTGAACTGAATAACGCTCGACTCACAAATACTGGGCACGGCATAGCCCGCGCTGCCCATGGCCGCACAGTCCAGCGTATTGCCGTCGTCCACCAGGGTGATCGGCCCCACGAGGTTGCCGCGGTTGCTGGCGAAGACGTGCAGTTCCTCGCGAAGAGCGTCGATCGAGACTTCCACATCCTCGATAACCGGATCCGACTCGGCCTGATCGTCGAAGGTCTTCTCGTTGGTGCCCTTGATGGTGTGTTTGGCAAGGTAATAAATCTGGCGGATGCTGGCGGTCTTGCCGCGTTCGATCAACTCCTTGCACTTGGAGGCCACCAGCATCGTCTGCATGAATCGCTTGGCCTGGCCGTAATTGAAGAAGTTTCGTGACTGCTTGTTGTCACCCATTTCGACGTGGCGCGTTTTTTCGTTGTAGGTCACGTTGGAAAGCGAGCGGGTGGGGATAGCGATGGCCGGGTCCTTCTCGCGATCGGCCTGATCAACAATGGACTTCGCGAGATTCTCCAGCCGCTCTTTCGCGGTACCTTGAGGCCGTCCGTTACGCCGCCTTGACGAAGTCTGCGTCCTCGCCCGCGGACTCTTGGCCGCGCCCCCGCTGCGCTTTACCGGCGATTTCGTCTTCGCCGCTCGTGTCGTTTTCTTCGCCATGGGAATATCCTTTCCCGAACCGGCGCATTGCCACGGCACCCCGCGCAATCTGATCGCCACACAGACATAGCGGCATCAAACTACATCGCGTGCTAGACGTCCAGATTCTTTACATTGGCGGCGTTGTCTTCGATGAAGCGGCGTCGCTGCTCGACGTTTTCGCCCATCAGCAGGCGGAAGATGCGGTCAGCCTCTCGCGCATCGATGTCGGCCTGTTCCAAGTCGTCTGGGTCCTCGGAGATCACGACCCGCAGGAGGGTGCGGGCGTTGGCATTCATCGTCGTATCCCAGAGCTCGTCGGCGTTCATTTCGCCAAGGCCCTTGAATCGCTTGATGGACAACTCCTCGCGCCCGACATCACGCACGCCGGGCGCGACCTGGGCGAGATTGTCGAGTTCTTTGAGCGTGCCATCCCCCTCGCGAAGAAGATACTTGGCCGGCGGCAGCTCGCCGGTGACCAATTCTTCGCGCACAAGGAACAAGTCGTCGATGGGCAGATCGAAGGATTCGATATGGGCGATCGTCTCATCGAGCAGGCGACACTCGGCCAACGGATAGCGTACGATACGATGCGCGGGCATGTCGGGATCGCCGTTGCCCTTGCCCTCTCGTCCGTTTTCCGCATTGGCGAGGAGGATATGACGTCCTTCGAGAACGTCGACTTCGCCATGCTCCGCCGCCTCTTTCTCGCGGAGCGCGGCAAGATCTTCCTCGGTATACAGGTAGTGGTGCTCCGCTTCCGCCAAATCGGGTCTATGAATATAGACCAGCATTTTCGGCAGCCCATGTTCCGGATGGCGATGGTGATCGAGAAGATCCTTGAGCGCCACACCGCGACGTGCCAGGATCCGCGTTTGGGTCTCGAGGGCATCAAATTCGGCGGCCAGGCGTTTGAGTCCTGCGACGTCGATGACGCGCTCCGGCTTGCCCTCTTCGCGCACGAGCAACGCGGTGTCCTTTAGCCCCAATTCCGCCAGCTTGGCATTGAGTTGCTGATCGTCGAGCACATATTCGATGTGCTTCCCTTTCTTGACCTGATAGAGCGGCGGCTGGGCCACGTAGATTTTGCCCAGCTCCATGAGCGGACGCATATGGCGGAAAAGGAAGGTGAGCAGAAGCGTACGAATGTGCGACCCATCCACGTCGGCGTCGGTCATGATGATGATCTTGCCATAGCGGCACTTGTCCGGGTTGAACTCCTCCTTGCCGATCCCACAGCCGACGGCGGAGACTAACTTGGTGATTTCCTCGTGTGCAAGCATCTTGTCGACGCGCGCCTTTTCAACGTTTAGAATCTTTCCCTTCAAAGGCAAGATAGCCTGCGTATACGAGTCGCGACCCTGCTTGGCGATCCCGCCGGCGGAATCACCCTCGACCAGATAAAGTTCGCTGTTTTCCGGATCCTTGCTGCGGCAGTCCCACAATTTTCCCGGCAGCCCGCCGCTGCCCAATGCGCTCTTACGTGACAATTCCCGGGCCCGTCTTGCGGCCTCACGCGCCTGAGCGGCTTGGACGCCTTTGGTGACGAGCCGCTTGGCCTCGACCGGGTGCTCTTCGAAATAGTTACCCAATCGTTCATTAAGAAGCTGTTGCAGGAACGTTTCCACCTCGGGGTTCAGCAACTTTACTTTCGTCTGGGCCTCGAACTTGGGCTCGCGAAGCTTGACCGAAACGATGGCGACGAGCCCCTCGCGCCAATCGTCGCCGGTCACCGTGGTGTTCCCTTTTATCAGGTTGTTCTTGCGTGCGTAGTTGCTGGCCACGCGTGAGATGGCGGCTTTGACCGCTGACATGTGCGTTCCGCCGTGAAGGTTGTGGATATTGTTTGCGAAGCAGAGCATGTTTTCGGAATATGCATCGGTAAATAGCAATACCACCTGGCAACTCAACCCGTTCTCTTCGTCCGCGCCGTTGATGAGAATCGGCTCTTTGTGCAGGCACTCCGCACCCCCGGCGATGTGCTTGCAGAAATCTTTCAGCCCATCCTCGAAAAAGAATTCGCATTCCTTGCCGGCGGCTTCGTCCACCAATTGGATTCGCAAGCCGCTGTTCAAGTAAGCCAACTCTCGAATACGCGACTGGAGCGTTTCGTACTTGAACTCACAGTCCTTGAACACTTCCAAATCCGGCTGGAACTCGATCGACGTTCCGGTTCTTTCAGTGCCCGGCTCGCTCTTGAGCGGCTGGTCAATCGCCCCGCGCTTAAACGACATCGTGTGTTTCTGTCCGTCGCGGTACACCTCGACGTGCATCCATTCCGCGAGCGCATTGACCACGCTCACGCCGAGTCCGTGCAACCCGCCGGACACCTTGTAGCTCTCGCTGTCAAACTTTCCGCCGGAGTTCAGAACGGTCATCACGATCTCGAGTGCGGGGCGACCCTTGAGCTTGGGATTATCGTGGTCGATCGGCCCGACCGGGATACCCCGTCCGTTGTCAACGACCGTACAGCTGCCATCGGACCCTAAGCGCACGAGGATGTTGTCGCAGTAACCTACCAGGCATTCGTCGACCGCATTGTCGATCACCTCGTAGGCGAGATGATGCAGCCCTGCCTGTCCGATGCCGCCGATATACATACCGGGGTTTTGCTGGACGGCTTCCAAGCCTTCAAGAACCGTAATACTCGATTCATCGTAGCTACTCTTCGTCACTGTTGAAGTACTCATCGATAACCAGTCTTACCTTAATCGTCTGACCCTACTCAAGCCCCTGGCGATCGGTCGCCACAATATCCGCCCCGGATTTCCCATATTCGAAAACGATCCGATTGATCGGTTTTCCGGGTAGTCCGCCTTCCAACGCCGCAAGAAGCGGTCGCAACCATTGCCCACGCATCGCGGCCACCAAGCCCGCGTTGTCCACGGTCACCACGACGGTTCGGCCTCGGATCCCTCCGATACGACAGTGAGACCGAAATGAATCATCCGTGATTCGGGCGGCTGCCCGGGCAGCGCGTCGCCGGTCTTCTTCCTCGCGTCCCTGCAGATCTTCGGCAAGCCGACGAACCAGCGTACCGACCGGCACTTGGCGAAAATCATCGCGGCGACAATTCTCTTGCGTCCATTTCAGCTTCTGTGCCGTCATCCGATCACCTTGCCGCGCCGGACGCGAGGTTGACCGGCATCACGACATAGACAAAATCATCCCCGATTCGTATGACGCCGGGACGGTTCGGTTTGGCGAGTTCCAGCGTCACGTCGTCCTCATGCGCGATGCGCAACACGTCAGTTAGAAACACCGGATTAAAACCGATTTCGAGCGGCTCACCAGTATACTTCACGGGAAGCGATACAGTCGCTTCGCCCTGTTCAGATGCCCTGCTCGAAAGCGTCAACTCCCCGTCGGATAGCGCCAGCCGTACGCCCTTCGATTCTTCGTTTGTCAAAAGGGCCGCTTGTTTCGTCGCGTGAAGAAACTCGCTGGTGTGTAGTTCGACCGAACGGTCGCAATCGGAAGGAATCACATCCTGGTATTTCGGGAAGTGCCCCTCGACGAGGGTCGAGCTAATTTGTGCTCGCCCGATATCGGCCAAAATCTGATTACTCGTGACAGTGA
>JADFIX010000181.1 GCA_022566435.1 Planctomycetota bacterium | reverse complement strand
TCACCGCCCAGGTTCCCGTTACCGGGTCGACTTTGCCGATCGCCTCGTTCGATTCCTCGGTCTCAGCAGCATCGTCGATCTTCTCGCCTTTCGCTTTCTTCTCTTTCCACTCCGCCAGCTCTTTTTCGAATTTTTGCCACTTCTCCAGATACTTCTTTCCGGTTTTCCATCGCTTTCGTAGCGTCGATTCAACTTTCAGGGCGTCCTTCGCGGCCATGTCGAAGTACACACCTGCCGTGGCTTTGGCAACCCGCTCGTCTCGTGTCGCGCCCGCAGTCTTGATCACACTGACTTGAGAGCCTTGCCCCGATGCTTTGTAGGGCGAAAGAACCACGGCGGTGACACCCGCGCGGGCCACGCGTCGATCCGTCACGTCGTCCGCCCCGATCGCCATGGCGAGCGACAGCGCCGGCGCGAGTGGATCTTTATCGCCCTCCAAGCCCAGATGACCGTGTGCGTCGATGAGGCCGGGCGTCACAAATGCGTCAGAGCCAGCGTCGATCACTCTTGCAAACGGTGGATGCGGCACGGAATGTCCCGTCGCGGTGATTCGCCCGTCCTCGATGAGCACGGCGCCGTTGTGGATCCGTTCTTCCTTGTTCACCCAAATGGTTCCCGCCCGAACGATCAACGCCGATGAAGATGGCGCTTCAAACGACAGGGAACCATTCACATACACGCGATGGACGTGTGCGGAAGAACGAAGCGGGTCGCCGAACCACACGACAATGTCCGCATCCTTACCGGGCGAGAGCGACCCCACGCGATGGGCCACACCGAGCACTTCCGCGGGGACACGAGTCATCGCGTCAATGGTGCGTTTCTGCGATAGCCCCGCGCGCTGCGCCGTCGCCGCCGCCACCAATCGGAAGTCCGCCAGCGGCCCCTCTGCAGCCGGAGCCAACGCCAGTTTCACGCCTTCGAGCTTGCGCAATGCGCCGGCATCCGTCTCCAGCGTGTCAGGATCGGTTTCGATATCGGGCGACGACTTACGCAGCCCATCGAGAAGGTACACAAGCGGCACATTCGCTTGTTTGATCTGATCCGCGACTTGCCCCGCCTCTCTTCCTCCGACAAGATAGCCAAAGTGTTCGTGACGCCGCAAGAAAGCGATCGCACCGAGCAAGTCCACCGCCCGGTCCGCCCCCACACGTAGGGGGAGGTTCTGTCGCCAGGCCTTGGTCAACGCTTGCCCATGAAGCCCACGATAGGACAACGGCGGAGCCGATTGTTCGAGAGCCAGCGCCTCTTCGATCGCCAGGTATTGGCCCATACGGGAATCCGGTCTCTGGCGCACCGCGGGCGGAATCGCCACGTCCGATGATGCCGGCGTCTGGTACGTGATATTTGGCGGGGGCCTAAACGCCCGCTCAACCAAGTTGATCGTCAAGTCAGCTTGAGGTACCAGCACACGGGAATCCGAGCGGCCACCCAGCTTCACCACCGCCCCTTGGCCGCTGACCAGCCGATGATCGCCGGGGCTCAAGTGAACTGTCGTCACGCCACCGGCCAATTCTCGCCGGAAATCCGAGTGCGCCTGAAACGAATCGATCGCTAGAAACCCGGCCGCAATGGACTCGTCGCCGGAATGCACCGGTGCGATTGACGTCGCGGCGACCACGAACCCCGGAAGAATCGTCGCATCAGGAAAGTCGAAGACCGGTAGGTCTGGTGGCAGCGGAATGTCAGCTCCGATTGCCTCTATTCGACCGTCACGAACGATGATGATGCCGGGTTCGAACGACCAGGGTATTTCTGCATCGGCGGTGACGATGCGGGCCGCGCGTAGAACGAATGATCGCTCTTCGCCATCGCTCGACTTCGCAAGGGCATGCGCTTCGGCGAAGCAGATCGCCACAAACAGGGCGGCCCGGATCGCAAGAACCGATGATCGCCGACCAGCTAGGGTCGAACGGAATGTCGAGGCGAGATTCGACACGCGACTACTCCTCCGTCTTTCTGCCGGATTTGTTCGTCCCTTCGCCATTCGGCTGCTCGGCTGAAGAATCGTCCGCCGCCGTACTGACTTCCGCCGGTTCGTCGCCCAGCAGGCGCTTCAGACGAACGTCGTCTTTTCGGTCGTACGCAAGAATGCCCCTGATGTAGACCTGCTCGACCCATGAATTGAAATCAAGCGGGTCGCCGCTGAAGACGACAATATCGCCCGATTTGCCCACTTTCAGTGATCCGACACGGTCACCGACGCCCGCCGCTTTGGCAGGATTCACGGTGATCGACTTCAACGCCTTCCTCCGTCTAATCCCGTGGCGGACGCACCGGGCCGCTTGATAATTCAAATATCGTTCGGCCAACGAATTGCTCGGACTCGGCTGCAGCGAGAATTTGACCAGCGCGTCGGAGAATACTTTCGGTACGAACGTCTCGCGGATTTCTCCGGTGAGGGGATCGGTCTCGCGATAGATTAACTCGGAGTCCAGTATGACAGGTCGTTTGGATGCCTTGATTTCATCGATTGCCTTGAAACAGTCCGGTCCCAGAACCAGCGTCATTCTGTCGAAAAAGCCGTTCTCTTTCGCCAGCGTGATCGCCTGAGCCACGTCGCTTGCGGTTCCGCAGTAGACAAACGCCAGCAACTTGCCGCTGGTGAGCTTGACCAGGCTCCGGTGCTTGTCGTCATAATCATCAGGCCGAATCAGGTCCTTTCCCAGCCGGCGCGCCTCCTTCGGCCCGACCTCGAGTAGTTCACCCTTCTCTTCGAGCGACTCCTCGTACTTCTTCTCCGCGAGTCGTTCGAGATAATCAGCGAGCTCCAGGAACGTCTCCCGCAGCGTCGCCATCTGCACCATACGACCGGATCCCCTTTTCGGTGCCACGCTAAGTTTCATGGCGACCGGTGCGGCGATCGTCATTTCGTCCGGCGACATTCCGATGGGATTCACCACGCGGCTCAATCCACCGATCACGCAGTTGTTGCCCACGATCACGTGCACCGCCGTCACGCCGTCGCGAAGCGCGTCTTCGAAATACGCTTTTGACGGATCGAGGGCATCATAGACATCGAGAAAAGGTGTCACGGGCAAGTTTTCGTTTGGAATGTCCAACGCTCGCGCTGAATGCGGATCGACCATGCCGGGGAAAAGAACCTTGCCGCTCACATCAACGACCATGGCGTCGTAGGGTATTTCGACCTCTTCGCCGATCGCGGTGATTTTGCCGTTCTCGATCAGAACCGTGCCACGCGCGATCTCTTGACCCTCAACCGGAATGATCCGTGCGCCTTGCAGAGCCAGTTTCGCCGGTGGCGCTGACGAAAACGCCGTCGCCACGGAAAAGACTGGTATCATGCATGTGAATATCACTGAAGTCTTGTTCACGTCGTCATCCTCTCCAACCGAGAATATTTCCGATTCGGAGCCGTTCTACCGGGTACGCCAAGCGAATGGCCGGTGTCCGGATCATCCACCCCGTTCGGCTGTTCAGCCTTGTTTCCGCCGGTCGAGCACGATCTCGCCGTCGATCAGAACCACAAGCGGTGACGATGTCGCCTCAAAAGGCCGACCACTCCATAGGACGACATCCGCCCGCTTACCGGGCTCGAGCGTGCCTAACTCATCACCAATTCCAAGAATACGAGCCGGCGTCGCCGTGACGGCGCTCAATACCTTGTCCGCCGCGACGCCGAATCGAATCGCATACATCGCCTGCCGTGCGAGCCCGTCTTCGTCGCGTAATTCATGCGCCGTGAGTGCGGTTTCAATGCCCGAATCAAGGAGGGTTTTCATCGTGTGGAGTCTGCCCTGCCCGATTTCCCATTCCCGCCATCCATCGGGTCTGGGGCTGATGTAAATCGGACCGTACACGACGGACACATTTCGGCGCTTCAGCTCCTCGATGCAATGATGCGCTTCGGTGGCTTCTTCGAGCACGAACGGAATTGAAAACTCGTCCGCGAGTCGACAGGCAGTCGAGATGTCATGCCGCTGCCGGGCTTGAATTCTCAACGGTATCTCTCCACGGAGCACTTTTCGCAAGGTCTTCATCGCCGCGTCGCTCGGCGTGTCTGCCCCGTATGGGGACACCCCCGTGGCTTCACCTTGGGTATCGTACATCGCCTTGCGGAATACCCACCCCACGCCCATGCGCGTCGTGGGTCGCCGTGTCATAAAAGTGACTCTGTTGCCCCACGGTCGTCCGTTTCCCCGGCCACGCCAGGACGGTTCGACTCCTATCGTGGCCTTGACCGCAGCCGTTTCGCGCAGAATCCGTCGATCGATTGCCCCGCCAGTACGAACGATCGCCCCTTGCGAACTGATGACCGCCGCGCTATCGGGCGCAACAAACACGGTCGTCACCCCACCTCGTAACAAACGATCAAAATCCCGCGCGCGAAGATCGACCGAGTCGATTACCCGTGTATGCGGGATGACTTCAGACGAATCTTCCACAAGTGACCGGCCCGGTCTGGTTCCCACCGCAAGCACGGGCTTCGCGTTTGGAAAGCCGCATTCCGAACAGGTCCCGCCCTCGACGTGACGAACCGCACGTGAGCATGTAGAGCCGCAGCAGCCCATCACCTTTTTGTGCCGATGTCGCGGGCAGAAGAAATCGTGCAGGACGTCCCGCGGGCTCTTCGAAGAGGTGAGCATCACCTCATCATCCGCCTCGACCGCCGCATTGGCATCGATCAAACCCGGGGTAATCGATCCCGCCGCCACTTCTATCACAGTGGCCCCCTTCGGCACGGGCAACGATCGGCCGACTTGGAACACAAGCCCGTCTCGCAAAATCAACATGCCGTCCGCAATGACCTGTCCATGGCCGGTGTGCAATGTCCCCGCCTTGATGACGACGTCGCCGGCAAATGCCGGCATGGCCCCCATCAGGACCAGTAGTACCGCATGCGCGGCACGTGCGTCTTGCGTGTATCCCCTCATCATCGCATGTCCCTTTCATTTTCAAACGAAGCTGCATTTTCCCGAAAGACACGAACGCCACTCACGTATACCTCGAGAATACGGGAATCGAGGCGTAACGGGTCATCCGAAAACACCACGAGATCGGCATCGTACCCGGGACGAAGTGCCCCGACCCGTTCGCTAACCCCGGCCAATTCCGCGGCCCGAGTCGTGATCGCCAAACGGGCGTCCGCAGGGTCCATTCCATATCGCACGGCAAGCGCCGCGCTGAGGCGAAGCGAATCGGACGCCTGGCCGGGGGATCCTCCGGCGAACACCACCGGCACTTTTTCTCGTGTCATCGTCGCCGCAAAGGAAATCGTTCCGGGCGGCGTTTCCAAGCCAAACGGCCCCATTACAATTGTAGGCCGCTTCCCACGAAGTTCTCGCGCTAAATCATGCACGTCTCCAGAATGAACAATGTGGAATCGGGCTAAGCCACCGCCGAATGTTCTCAATGCGGCGCTAACATCCTGCGATTCCTCGCACACTACGATGCCATCGAGCCGACCGGCCGTGAACTGAACGAGTCGCTCGTGCCCCCGTCCCGCGCGGGCATCCTCCAGGGATTCACGCAGCATCGCCAACGAGCCAATCCGAGAAGTCGGGGCACGATCCCATTGCCAAACCGACGATCCCAGGGCGAACATGAGCGGTCCGTCCGATCTCAGAAACCGATCATGCCCCGCGACCGCAGCGGTTTTCAAGGTTGCGGCCACGCCGGACACAAGATTGTTCGCCGCTGGCGCGACCATGACCGTCGTCACGCCGGCCCGAATCGCCGATCCGAAATCACGATGCGTGACATCTATCAAATCTGCGGCATTCGCCGCGGGATCAATGGACAGAGCCGACTCGCCCGTCGCTCCGAAGGTGCCCAACGTTGATCGAACATCGATGAGCCCAGGAAAGACCACGGCATTCGGATGGTGAATCACGCGCTCGGCACTTGCCGGCGGCTTCCCCGGCCGAATGGACTTGATTTTGCCGTGCGCAAGAACGATCGTGAAATTCGGTTGAAGAGTTCCATCTGGAGCCAAGAACCGGTCGGCGATCACGACGTCCGGCGCGAACTGCCCCCAAGCGGATCCCGCGAAGATCAACGTCCCGAGCAGGGCAAGCCGTGCCATCTCGATCCCACTCACCATCAGCGACCTCCCCCGTTCGGCATGTTCGTCTGTTTCGCTTTGTAGGCTAATTTGCCGGCGACATAGACCTGTTCGACTCGTGATGAAGGATCACTTGGATCGCCGCTCCAAACGACAAAATCGGCCTGACCTCCACGGACAAGACGCCCCGACCCACTCGGTAGGCCCAAGATCTTTGCGGCGCCGGTCGTCACCAGAGCCATCCAATCCGATGTCTTCCGATTGTGTGCCGCAGCCAGTTGTGCGTTCATTCCTATGAAACGGGCGGCGGCGGGAGATTGTCCACCGCTCGTGACTGTCCACTGAACCCCTGCCTCGCTCAGGGCGTCGCCGGTATTCCGGGCATGCCGGCGAAACTCGTTGTTCTCGTAACTTACCGTCCGATGGGTCGGTCCCAGCACCACCGGAACACGCGCTTCGGCAAGCTGGTCCGCCACAAAGCGGGCCTCGGTCGCACCCTCGATAATAATGTCGAGGTTGAATTCATCGGCCAGCGCCAAGGCGTTAAGGATGTCCGCGCTGCGATGGGCCGTAATTCGAACAGGCATCTCGTGGTCGATGGCTCTCAAAAGGACGTCGGATTTACGGTCGGGTGTCGGCTCTTCCGGCTTTTCGAGTTCCTCCTCGTCGTCGTCACCCTCCAACGGGTCGTAGGTGAGGTCGGTGGCGAAGAACAGGTGGTTGAACTCGGTGCAGAAGCCGGGGGTGCTGTAGAAGGAGTAGACTAGTTCCAGGGCGCCGGCCCTGAAGCCGGTCTCTTCCCTGAGCTCCCTCTGTGCGGCTCCTTCCGGGCTCTCCCCGGGCCTGATGCCACCGGCGGGGGTCTCGAGGAGTTCTCTGCCGGCGGGAGTACGGAACTGCCTCACCAGGAGCACTCTGTCGTCGGTGTCCACCGCCAGGATATGGACCACCTCCGAGTGCTCCACTATCTCTCGTTCGGTGCGGCTGCCATTGGGCAGCTCTACCGTATCGATCCTAAGATTGATTACCTTTCCCCTGTAAAGGGTCTTGCTCTTTACTCTTTTCTCTGCTGGCATTTTCGATTAGTTAGGTAAGGGGCTGTTTAGCAACGGTTTCGACCATCCCCCCTGGCCCTCTTCCTGGCCAGGAAGG
>JADFIX010000180.1 GCA_022566435.1 Planctomycetota bacterium | reverse complement strand
GCGACGTGACGTTGACCGTATCGGCAAGTGCGGATCTGTCGAGAACCTCCGAGTATGTCGACATCAGTCTAAACGACGTGCCGGTCGGCACGCTCTTCGTTTTTAATGGTGCAGACTGCGTAGTGCCGCCCAACACCGATTCACTCATCGTTTCCGCAGCGGTCTATAATGGGGCGATTGACGGCGGTGACGCCGTGATCGCGATGTTGCCTAGCGACGGGTTGGACCCCGGCGTGTGTGCGGAGACTTTCGTCGCCGTGGAGGTGTCGTACCTAACGGCCTCCAACCGAGCCGATTGCAACGGCACCGGTGTTCCGGACGAGTGCGAGAATTTGTACGACGGTTCCGGAAGCGTGGACCTCGGTGATTACCGGTTCTTGGTGAGATGCCTTTCAGGACCGGAAGCGGCACCGCAGCCGGGCGACGTGGCCTGCGAATCCTCGTGCCTGGAAGGATTTGATTTCGATGGCGATGCGGACGTCGACTTGAAGGACGCAAGTGAGTTTCTAAGGCTGTTTGCACCCTGAGCGAGCGGCACGATGAAGGATGGAGAAATAGAGGCAAACGACATGGTAGATCGATTGAACAACACGAAGGACACAGGACACCGCCCGGGCTTCTCTTTGGTCGAGTCCGTCGTGGTGCTCCTCACCGGTGTCTTGCTCGTGGCCATGATTCAACCGTCCCTGGCGTCGGCGCGGCGACACTCCAAGTTCTCCGTTTGCCTGGATCGCCTGGCGGTCATTGGTGCGGCCACCGCGATCTACACCGCGGAAGATCCCGACGATAATGCGCTGCCGGTTCCCTCTAGTTTCTTCACCCAGAATCCATCCCGTTATACCAACATCGGCGCTTACGAATGGGGCGGCAAGGCCGGAAAAGGCGCGCCGGGATGGACTTCCGGAGCCGGAGGTCAATATTACTTTCTTACTGGCAGATACGGTACCAAGGCCGGATTCGGGCCGGCTACGCGACCGCTGAACAACATTCTCTACCCACATGGGTTCGTGGAATACGGCCCTCCAAATTATATTAAGGAAGGGGCGATTCTCGATACACAACTTCAGCTCGATGCGGTTCGCTGCCCGGCCGATGATGGTCCGCCGGAGGGCGGTCACTGTGTGGACTGGGTGGCGAATCCAGAGCAATCGTCGTTTGACTATTTTGGCACCAGCTACAACGCCAATATCTTCATGACTTCTTTCGTCGGCGGCGGACCGATCTCGAGCAATTCGCAGTTTCTCGGTCCGGTGTCTCGTGTGCCCGATCCGGCACGCACGTTGGCCTACCACGAGAACATCGGCCGATGGGCATGGACCACAAAACGCCTTATTAGCGAATGTAGCGTACTCATAGGGTTCGCGGGAATCGACCCAGGCCCGACGAAGGCCGTACGGGGGTGGCACGGTAAGAACTGGACATTCAACAGGTCGTTCGTCGACGGTCATGTGGCCACACAGAAGATACTCATTGAAGGTAGCCGAGACTCAAACGGTTACTTCAACCATTATCGCCTTGAGGTGGTTTATCCTGATGATCCGAACCTACAGCAGAATAGAACTTGTATTATCGTTCGCGGCGACGGATGGCAATTGGATACGCTGCCGGCCGAGCCCATTCCGACTGGATACTCTTGGAACGGCTCCGGCAGGCTCGGCGAATGTTTGTTGCCGCAATAACTTTTTCCGGACTCTTGATCAGTGACCGTGGCGCAGCGGACGGGCGGGCTGTACGTTGCCGCGGTAACGACGTCTTTCGATGACAGTGAAGGCTTGGAACATTGCGTGAAATGATGAACAAATTGCTCCCCGGAATCCCGGCACTACTCTTGTTGGTCTCGATCATCGAGGCCGCGCCACCGAATGACACATGCGAGTATCCCGCGCCGATTGAAGGGCAGGGAGTCTTTGCGTTTGATAACACGGACGCGACGTATGAGGGGTTTCTTCCCAGCGACGTATGGTATTGTTGGACTTCGCCGTTCACGGGTACCGTTTCCATTGATACCTGTTCCGGCACAACGGTCGATACGTACTTAACCGTTCATGAGGGTTGCGGCTGCCCCCGGCGGTACGATGACGGGGTTGTGCTTAGCGACGATTCCTGCGTGACGCAGTCACGAGGATCCTTCGACGCACTCGCCGGTCAGGAATATCTCCTTGAAATCGGCACTAAATTCGGCGCCGTGCGTGGAGGCCCCGGCAGTATATTTATCGACTACGGCCCGGCGCTGAGCTGGTCTGAAGCGCCGGTATCCTGCACCGTATCCCGGGAAACATGCCAGCCGCCGGACCGTTGGCATGTCTCTACCAGCGATCGACTTGGTGCCGTCACGGCGGACAACTTCGTGCCCGCCGTCGCCGGCTCAGTCACTCAACTCTGCTGGTGGGGTACGTATGTGAACGATCTTGGCGATTGGGGCGACGTTGCCATCGATGCGTTCGAAGTGCGATACTACGCCAATGATGGAGGCCTGCCGGGCAAGCTTATCGCGGGACCATTCTCGCAAGCATCGGGTGGCCTGGCCGTATATGGTCCGGTTCTAGAACCGGGTCTATTTCCTGACGGTCAGCGAGCGTACGGATTCTCCGCGTCCCATGAGCCGGTATCGGTGCAGGACGGTGAATGCTATTGGTTGGAAATCACCAACGCGTCTCTGTTTTCGAGCCAATGGCAATGGGCGCATGCCCTCTCGGGGGATCGACAGTCGTTGCTGGATGGCGGAAACGAATCATCCCCCGACGGATTCGACCGGTTCGACCTGACTAATGGAGACATGGCATTTTGCCTCGATATCCAGCTCTCGGAGGAATATGGTTGTTTTGCACCGCCGGATCACGATTCGTGCATCGCCAGCCGGTACATCGAAGAGGGGCTCATTCCGATCGATACCGCCGGGGCCACGACGAACGGTCCCACCGTGCCACTCATCGGCGGGCACGTACCACCGGTGTGCGGTTTCCCACTTGGCGATGACCAGATGCACAACGATGTCTGGTACGATTTCGTGGCCCCTTGTTCCGGATTGTTGACAATCAGTCTATGCGAGAGTGATTTTGATACGAAGATCGCAGTGTATCCATTCGGCGACTGCGCCGACCTTGGCGACCCAATTGCCTGCAACGACGATGCGTGTGGCGACGACCCCGGGTACCCATCGGTGCTTTCGGTGCCGTTGGATGAGGCCGCCGAACTGTTGATTCGAATCGGAGGATATGACGGCGCGTTCGGTCAAGGGGTGATCGAACTGGATTTTGCCATTGCCCCACCGACGTTCGCGGACTTGTCCACGTTTGCCGAGTTCGCGTCTTGCTTCACCGGTGCGTGCGCCGCGCAACCGTGCGATCTTCTGCCCGATTCAAGTTCGTGTTGCCACGCGCAAGACTTCGACGCCGATGGTGATGTGGATGCCGAGGATCTGACCGGCTTCATGGCCATACTCTCCGGCCCACCCCAGAAAATGACAATCGCTGCCCCGGACGAACGCCCGTTCGTTGATGAGTCGAACACGGCGCCAATTTTGAGGGACGATAGATCGTTCCTAGTACCGGCAGCCATTGGTACGTCAGGTCCTTAAGCGGACGCAATAGACAAAACCGGAGGTCATTACAGGGCTATTCCAATTGAATTCGGCGGGCTCATACAGTATGATCGTATTCCCGGCACATTCGCAGCATGAACTGATGCGTACTGCGAAGTGCATTTCGTGAAGCGTATCGGCGGGATTCGAGGGGCCGCGCGGCGTCAACACGGATCGAATCCAATTAGAAAGCAACCATGAGACAACCTGCATCGAAACTGTCATTCGCCACTTTCGTCGCCCTCATTTGCGGTGTCGGATCTTCAGCGCCGGCGCTCGCACAATGCGAAATCACCCCGCTCACCGCGGATAGTGGGTTTGCGGACCAGAAGTTTGGATGGTCGACCGCGATTTGCGGCGATTATGCCGTGATCGGAACGGACGAACCAGCGTCGTCAACCGGGGCGGCCTACATCTACGAGCGTGACGGCCTGTCGTGGACCCAGAGGGGGAGGCTGTTGCCCACGCCGGGCCTCGCCGCCGATGACGAGTACGGTCGTGCCGTCGCGATCCGCGGACGCGTCGCCGTCGTGGGTGCGCGTAAACACGGGAGCACGGGTGCCGTTTACGTCTTTCGTCGCAATTCCGGTGTTTGGGAGTACGAACAGAAACTCACGGCGGCGGACGGTCTCCCGGACGATCGATTCGGTGGTTCGGTGGCGATCGACGGCGATTGGATCATCGTAGGCGCGCCGGATCACGACGAATTCGGTCTTGTCAACTCCGGTGCCGCCTACGCGTTCCATTTCGACGGATCAACATGGACGCAGGCACGTAAGATTCTCGCCGACGATCAAGATGCGGGCGACAGTTTCGCCAACGCGGTGGCAATCAACGGGAATTGGATTGTGGTGGGCGCCAAGCAAGACGACGATCGATGCCCAGGGGAGCAGAACAATGCGGATAACTCCGGCTCCGTTTACACCTTCTTTCACGATCCTGCCACGGCGCCGAATGTCGGGTGGGAAGTGCGCACCAAGCTACAAGCACAAGTCAGAGATGGCCCGACCGTTTCATGCGATGCGACCAATAGCGACACCTTCGGCCATACCGTGGCGATTAGCGGCGACCGACTCGTCGTCGGCGCCGTCTTTGACGACGACAACGGCAGCAGTTCCGGTTCGGCCTATGTCTATCGCCTGGAGGAACCCGATTGGGTGATCGAGCAGAAGCTGACAGCCTCCGATGGGGCGGCGCTGGATAATTTCGGTCGCGCGGTGGCCATCCACGGCGATTTGGTGTTGGTTGGCGCTTCGCGGGGCGACTTGGACAACCCGGTTATCGCCGATACCGGTTCGGTCTATCTCTATCGCCGTGCAGGCGCGGCTTGGATCGATGAACTGGAACTGACGGCAAGCGATGCGGCCTTAGATGATCGATTCGGTTGGTACGTTTCCATCGGCGGCGACTATGCCGCGGTTGGGGCATACAGGAAAAATGCCAGCACAGGATCGGCGTATATCTTCGCTGTGGGCAGGGAGTCCGACTGCGACGAAAACGGCACTCACGATGATTGCCAACTCCTGGGCAACGGCTCTCTCGATGCCAACGGCAACGGAGTACTAGATTCCTGCGAGTGTGCGATTGACGATGACTGTGTCGGCGCGGTGGCCTGCCTAAGCGGCACATGCGATGCGGATACGAGCCTTTGCGTCTTTACTGTGAACTCGGGCTTCTGTGCCAACGCGGGTGAGTGTTTCGCCGACGGCACCCTCAATCCGGCTAACGACTGCGAAGTTTGCGACCATGCGCCGGCCACAGCGATTGGAGCAATCGTGACGAGGGATTGTCTTGCGGCGATTCCTCCGACTCCACTTGCGATCACCCGGATGCATGCGATGGTGAAGGTCTCTGTCGCACCAATTCCGAGCCCGCGGGTACCGTTTGTGCCGATGATGGAAACGAATGCACGAACGATCAATGCGGCTTCGGGGCTTGCAGACATCCTAACGTCGCTGATTTAACGCCGTGCAGGGATGACGGCAACGAATGTACGGTCAATCGCTGTCTCAGCGGCCTATGCTCCGGCCTTTTCCAAAGTGACGGTACGCCCTGCGGAGATCAAGCGACCACGGAGTGTGAAGCGGACGACACCTGCGACGGTGCGGGGAACTGTCGCCATGATTTCAGAGACGACAGCACGCCCTGCGGAGATCAATCCGACACGGAGTGCGATTCGGCCGACAGCTGCGACGGTGCGGGGAACTGTCTCGAAAATATAAGAGACGACGGCACGCCTTGCTTTTTTGACGGGCTGTTCTGCACCGGTGAGGATTCGTGTCAGGGCGGCGTCTGCGAGTCCCCGGGCGACCCGTGCACCGCGGACGGTCTGATTTGTGACGAGTTTGCCGAGTTCTGGAACAGATGCAGTTGTGATCCGACCGTCGAAGACGTCTGTAGCGACGGAATTTTTTGCAACGGCTTGGAGATTTGCAACTTCGGTGCCTGTGTCCTTTCGGGCGATCCATGCGGCGGGTCGGGGCTGCCCTGCGACGAGGTCACGGATACCTGCAATTGTTTCAGCGATGCCGACTGCGAAGATGGCGATGAATGCACAGGGGTGGAATCCTGCGATGCCGACGGGGCATGTCGCCACCACCTTGTCTCCGACTGCAACGGCAACGGATTGGAAGATGCCTGCGATCTCGATCCCGATCACGGCGAGAGTCTTGATTGCAACGACGATGGCGTGCCGGACGAGTGCGAAGTCGACAGCGACGACGACGGTTTCATCGACGACTGCGACGCCTGTGTCGATTCAGACTTGGCCAAGTTGATCGCAGTCGAAGAATGCCCGACCCGCGTGCGGAACGAATTACTTGACGACGGGTGCACGATGAATGATGTGCTGAGCCAATGCCCGGTGTTCTCTCACAGCCACGGCGAGTTGACAGCCTGTGTCGCGCGGCATGCCAACGAGTGGCGGCGGCAGGGGTTGCTATCCGGAAAGGACGTCGGCGGCATCGCCCATTGTGCCGGCAACTCGAACGAACCTAGACCTTCGAAACGCATCAACGATGTTCACTCGCGCGGCAAGCGGTGACCAAACACCCGCATTCGAAATCGTAAGACCAACCCAGACGGTGTTCGAGTCGGTCGGTAGCCCGGCGGTGCCGCGTCAAACGAGATCGGCACGAAGTAAGACGATCCGCCCAGGAAATCCCGGAAAAACCATGAAACCGGAGCCTTCGGGCCGCGCGTAAGATGCGGGTTTTTGGCGCCCCATTTCGCAGTAGGCGCGAATCTTGGCGGCAGAGGTCGTTCTCGCTTGAATTGAGCGGGTCAACTGCGTAGAATCGGGTTGGGGTTGAAACTGGGGTACCACTTCTGCAAAAATGGGGGCAATTCTCATGAGACTGAACTTTGGGATGAAGGTGATCACCAACGGCCTTCGGTTTCGTGTCGGTATGTCGCTGGCGTTCGGGCTGATCTGGACGATCGCGGCGCTGGGAGCCGGTCCGCTGTTCCCCGGCGCGCTATACGCCGCCGACCGCGAGCCTCAGTTCGTCGCAATCGGCGACCTCGACGGCGACCAGGTACCCGACCTCGCCGTGGCAAATCGGGACAGCGACAACGTCTCGGTGCTGCTGGGAGTGGGCGACGGA
>JADFIX010000179.1 GCA_022566435.1 Planctomycetota bacterium | reverse complement strand
CAGCGT
Source organism: Planctomycetota bacterium (assembly GCA_022566435.1). Classification (GTDB taxonomy): domain Bacteria; phylum Planctomycetota; class Phycisphaerae; order UBA1845; family UBA1845; genus JADFIX01. The sequence continues at coordinate 7,182 of JADFIX010000179.1, read as the reverse complement.
GATCGTCGGCAGATAGCCGGTGTACCGGCTGTTTTGCCCCATCCGCCAGTAGCCGTCTCTACCCCGTTTGTATAAGTGCGTTTCGCTGTCCCATTTGTTCTCCGTGGGCTCGGCGGGAACGAACCGAACCGAACCGCTCGGCCCGAAAGATGCGAACAGGACATTACCGCAGGCCCGAAATGCCGTCGCATAGATATCGTTCAGGCCCGGCCAGGGCACTACCAACAGCGCGTAGCCGATCGCCAGACGAATCGCGAAGCCGAACATTCGATCAGTCTGCCACATTCGAAGCTCCACGTCTGGGCCCGCGCGCCTTCCGCAGCCATGCGACCCAGAGGACGAGCGGCATGAACACGAACAGGGCCTGCCACACGTCGATATGAACAAACTCGAACGCTCCGGGGTAATAGATGCCCGTGAAGTATAGCGAGAGTATCCGAAACAGATTGATCACCGACAGGCACAACGCACCGAACAAGAGGTAGGGAACCCTCGCCAACAAAGGGACCGACACCGGCGAAACGGCCACGGCAAGAATGAAAAACACTGACGCCTGAACCGCGTCGCATCCCACCTCGATGGATAGTGAAAAACGGGAGGAGACAATCGACTTGCCCGCGGCGGCCGCGTCGTCTCCCAATACCCGCAGCATCGCCGCCACCAAACGGGCATGGAATCGCAGATAGGCATTCATTGCATCCCCCTGCGAAATCCAAAGATAGAAACAAGCGTTGAATCCGACCATGAGCGACCCGAGCATGAGCACAAATCGCAATACGGGGCGCTTGCCGGATCGCCGCGATGCGTTCTTCGGGTTTTTGCGGTCGTCTGTTCCTTCGGCCTTCTTGGATCGCGGCCCAGCGCGATCGTCAGCATCCGACGACCGACGCCCGCCTGATCGGCGTCGGCGGTGTTTGCTAGATCGAGTCATGAGCGGATCCTGTCTGCCCGAGAGTATATCACGTTCGTCTGACTATTGCACTATTGCACAGATCTGAGAGCTTGGTGTTCCCGTCGCCTCTTCGCAAGCCCGCACCGCAGGTCGCGCGGCGTCCGCAGTCCGCCTTCGTTCGCCGCTCCCTCTGTCGATGGGAAGCCGGGATCCGTGTGTTGCGCGGATTGTCCTCCGACGCCGGCGGACTCCAATCCCGATTTAACCGCAATCGTCCGAGAATTAGCGCGTTCTATGGCGATGGTTATCGGCAAACACACGAGGTTCCAGCCTGAACTGTCACTTCCGACTAGATTTGTAAGCCGATAGTCCGGAGGGTGGGTGGCATGCAACGCCGTTACGTAAGTTGTGCCTGGTAGCCGCGGTTCGAAAAGCGGGTGCCATGGCCAAACGAAGCGCCGCCATAAGGGATTTGAGAGACGACATGGCGGCGCCCGGGAATACCGGGCTTGGCCATGGCACCCAGAATCTTCCCGGCTTGGCCAAGGGTGCCACCCAATGCAACCGCCCGTCGCGGCCGTAAGCGCCACCGAAACGGGAGTGTGTTGCATTCGGACCGGGAGCGGCGCTGGTCACCATGTCCCCGATCGTGCACACTGTGCGGATGACGACCGTGCCCGTTGAATTCGAACACACGCTCTCGCAACTTCTCGACCGATGGCGGATCGACTGGACATCGGTGCAGCTCGGCATGCTCCGTGCCCATTTTGAATCTTTGCTCGAAGCCAACTCGCGGATGAACTTGACGCGAATCACCAATCCCATCGAGGCGGCCGTCAAGCATTACGCCGACTCACTCGCCCTACTGCTTTGGATTCGCGATCGCGGAATTGAGGTTGGCACTGTTCTGGACGTGGGTAGCGGCGCGGGGTTTCCGGCGGTGCCGTTGGCCGTGATGCGACCCGAATGGCAAGTCACGGCACTCGACGGGACGGCCAAGAAGATCGGATTCATTGAGCGAGTGGTCGAGACGCTGCGCTTACCCAACCTGCGGGCCGTGCATGCCCACTCCGCGCACTGGCGTGAGGGCCGACCGGCGGATGTCGTGACTGTCCGCGCGGTGGCAAAGCTGGCCAAGTGCCTGAGGGATACGGCAGACTTCGTTGCACCGAACGGTTGGCTGGTCGCCTACAAGACGACGGACATCAGTGACGACGAGCTGTCCGAGGCACAGTTGCAGTGCGGCGACAGCGGCTTTAGAAGCGAGCCCCCGTTTAAATACGAACTCCCGCTGAAGGACGACCGTCTTCAAAGAGCGCTCCAATCGTTCCGTAAGACAAGATAACGCAACTTCCGAGGTCATGGTGGGCGCGGCGCTTTACCGAACCGTTTCTCGAAGGGGAGGCCTCGAACGCAAACTCAATGAGAGGAACGCGGGCCGCCGGAGGAATCCGCCGGCGTGCGAGACGTGTGATCGTGGATGATCAACCACCGACCCGCCCTGCGGCGAAGCACTAGCGTGAACACACCACCAACCGGATCACCGCGATCCAAGTGCCACCCGCCGAGTACCAGCGCGGCATCGTCGCCCAGCTTCGTCACCTCTAGCTCGCTGAATGTCAGGCGGCCCATGGCCTCGCGGGTCGGATACCGCAGGTAGTAATTGTCCAGCGTGGATTGCCAACCGCGTGTGACCTTGCCTGAGGAACTGAAGGTTAGCCGAGGTGATCGATCATACGAATCCATGAAGGCCGCGATGTCACCGCGGTTCCAAGCGCGGGCCTGGCGGTCGAGAACCGCGCGGATTTCGTCCGGTTCGAAAGCGCGTCCACGGGCTGCCACGCACCCGGAACATGCAATGGCCGAACCGAGCGCTAGGGCAAAGAATCGCATCACGTCAAATCTCATGTCAGGGCCATCATAGGCGGCGTGATGCCAAGATACAATCGCAGACGTGCCGTTCGTTAAACCAAGAGACGCGATGGCGACTCGAAAACATCAATGAGGTGAACGAGATTCATCGACAATGACTGTTGCATGTCGAGTCCTTGGCTGTGGCGCTCTTTCAGGGCTCCTACGTTCTTGTGTTCAAGTCCCCAGGGCGTCGTTGTTCTGCACGAGTTGCTCGCCTGGATCTACGCCGCGCGTGAGGTCATGGTTCGCCCTAACGGGGCGAACAACGATCGCACACCACGTAGATCGTGCGCGCGGCGAAACTCGCTCGCAAGCGACTTGCGCTGAACACCGAGCCCGGGACCCCAAAAACGTCGAGAAATCGTCTTTGTGCGATTCCAAACTTCGCCAAAGCGTGTAACGGGCAGAGAACCTGTGGTCACGGCGTCCGTCTGTGGAGCTTATCGGACACGATCCGCGCCTGGCAAACGCTAAAGCGTAGACATGAATTCCCCGATGCCTTCAAGGGTGCGCTGAATTCCTCTGCCGGATTATCAGTCGTACGGTTTCCCCTCGGACACAGACGCCGACTTGTGTCGCACTGTCGTCGGTGGCGTTATCGAGCCATACGAAACGGACGGCATGGAAGAAGTCAGTTCCGACTCGCGCACGTGGGATCGTAATAGAAATTTACGCGTGTCGAACAGACACGCGTGCGCCACGCGTCAAGTGTCTCAGAGTGTAGGGCATCGAAAAGTCAGTCCGACTCCATGGTCATCGGAGGCTCACCGTGAGCAATGCGTCCGCAACAGCTGAAGACCGTATCGCGGTTGCCATCTCGGATGATCGATTGTCCGCCACGATCAGCGTCCCACCGGGTGACTCGTCGCCTTGCCCGACGCCGGCCGATGTTTTGGGTGCACTCGAGCGGGCAAATGTCACCGTCACCGATGCCGTCCGCGAACGAGTCGACGAGTTCGTCCGACTGTGTGCCGACGACTCAGGCGACAACTCAGACGACGATCAGAAGTTTGTCGTCGCCAAGGGTCGTGCCCCCTGCGAAGGAAAGGACGAGGAGTTAGTATGGGACGAGGCTTTCCAAAAAAAAAGTGTAGACTGGCAAGATGATGTGCCGGCCAATCACTACACGTTTAATTCTATCGTGACGCTCGCAAAGGATCAGGTGATCGGCACGCTGCGGCCCCCGTGTCCGCCGCGCGACGGTGTGGACGTGACGGGAGAGTTGATCAAAGCCAAGGGTTCACCTCAGCCCCTGGAACTGGAGACATCCATCCGGCGTTCCACGCAAGACACCTCGCAGATTATCAGCAACGTTCCCGGCAGGTTCGTGCAAAACGGACTCGTGCTTCGAATCGAAGAAGAGCTGGTGATTCCGGGTAATATCGACTTTCAAACCGGCAATGTGAACTCCACGATACACCTCCGCGTGGCCGGCGCGATCCAGAACCGGTTCGACGTTCGTTGCGAGAAGTCGATTACCGTCGGCGACGCCATTGAGGCGGCCACCGTCGAAGCGACCGGCGACATCCTCGTAAAAGGCGGCATCGTGGGTCGGAACTCGGGCAGAGTCTGCGCCGGCGGGGAGATCGTCGCCAAGTTCTGCACCGAGGCTGACTTGACGGCCGCCGGCGACATCAGAGTCGCGGTGGAACTGATCGGCTGCCGTGTGCGGACAAACAGCCGGCTCATCGGAGACCGACTGGCGGTGATTGGAGGACATGCGTATGCCCGATCCGGCGGTCAGTTGAAGTCGCTTGGCAGTGACGGCGATGTGCCAACGCTCATATTTCTGGGTCCATCCCCGCAAGAAATAATAGAGGCGGATGCCATCGAGGCCGGGCTCAAGGCGAAGTGGGAGATCGTGGAGCGCATTCGGGGAAGCGTAGCGCCTCTTCTGAGCAACGTCAAGCGACTGACCGCGTCACAACGCGAACGGGCAACCGAGTTGAGCTTAAAGGCCCACGAAATGGAAGCACAAATCGAAGAGGAGGAATCCCGCCGCAAGCGGCTACTCTACGAAGCCGACGACATGGTGAAACCATCGATTGAAGTATCCAAAGCTATTTACCCCAGAGTGATCATCAGCATCGGGCGCCGCGTCACGGTGTTCGATCAAATGCTCAAGGGGCCCATACGCATTGAGGAACGCAAGGTCCGTAACGTCACGGAGCTGGTGGCCGTCAATATGCGAACCGCAAGTGTGAAGGTTCTGAGGAGCAGAAAGGTGGATACGGACACGCTAGCCCGTGACTATAAGCCACTCATGCCGCCCGAACCTTGCAACGAAGATGACAAGGACGGTTGAAAGACGCACCGCGCCACGCGCGGCGTACGGTGGGCCTCCACCAAGGAACTCAGCCAATACACGCCTTCCATCGTTTCCGACACGGTCGCCCATGCCCCAGTAATATGCTCGATGCGGTAAGCACGAGCAGGGTCATGCAAGCCAGTCCCCAATGCGAAATCGCGGGAATGGGATCACCTACGCACAGATCGCCGCCGATCGTTTCGTCGACGGCGTCGAATGAAATCGTTCCGTCGAAACATCGCTCAGAGCCGGCCCCGGCCGGCGTCACATCGTAGCTTACGGTGGGAGGAATGGACGAGCTGAAGAACGGTCCCCACTTGACCTTCTGACTTTGCTCATCCCAGGTCCCGCTATGACTGATATTCGACACCGACCAGTTGGTCGGCGGCGATTCTTCCATGACTGCCGTCACGGTGCGGAGCGGTGTATCAACCGTGATCTGAACCGAAAAAACGGTCACTGGATTCGAGTAGGCGGAAAGATCGCGCATCGGATCCTGCGCACGGGTCGGAGGCGTCATGACACTCAACACGGCCCAACCCAGTGCGGTAATGGTGCAGCAAGTCGTTGGTCCGCTCGCTTGTTTCGCAAGTATCATCGGCAACCGCCCCTACCATTCGATCGGACGCGGTAGTTTCCCGCGTACGGATCTTCTACCTCATCGAGATCGGCTGATTCACGCCGTCGAACGATACCACGCCTTCAAAGCCACTCGCCAATCCGCCGCGGACAGACCGACGTGCTACCGGCAGCGCATCGCCCGGGACCCAACGTACCGTCAAGGTCATCGACTGGGCGAGATCCCCGAAGGTCGGACCCCATTTGACTTTCCGATGAATTTCGTCCCACTGTCCGCCGTCACTCGCCGTCACAACGGTCCACGCACGCGGAATCCACAGTGCTACCGCGGTCGCAGAGGTGCCCGGTGGCGGCGATACCGTCAGGGCAATCTCGATTTCGCGCGTCCCGTTGAATCCCCCAGCACCCGAAGACCGCACGATCTTTTTTAGGTTGTCCCAGGTGAGGACCGCGCGGGCGGAGCCTCCGGTAGAGGCACTCCCTCGTCCCGACGGCGTGCAGCATCCGGAGTCAGATGCCGGACACGTGGTCGGATGCCAATTCAGATCCGCATCATCCCAGCAGTAGCATTCACCGTTGCGCCACACAAATGCGGCCCGTGTCATACCGGATAAGTCGTCGTTGCAGCCGGTCATCCAGGCGCAGGCATACCCGGCGAGTTCGGTCAGGGAAATACGACCGTCCGCACACGAACCTGCCGCACTGGCACAATCAGCGGCGGGACACGTCGCACACTGCGGTTGCGATAAGTCGGCATCCATGAACGGGCAGCAGGCCTCGCCGGCGATGCAGTCGTCACCGCACACCGCGCTGTTCACCCCGTCTAGCGAGATTTCGCCGGCAAAACAAACCACGCCGACGTCTCCCGCCGCGGACGTCACATCGTACGTCACCTCGGACGGGACGTTGGGCGGGAAGAACGGTCCCCATTTCACCTTCCCGTTTATCGCATCGAACGTACCGCCGTGACTGATGTGGCTTACGATCCAACCGGCCGGCGGCGTGTCATTTAGCGCGACCGCTGTGACGCTATCAGGCGGCGTTAAAAGAATGCGCACCACCTTGGGTACGCCGGTACAATAAGAAGGATCCGGATCCGACAATACCCTCGTCGCGGCGCATTCACCGCCGGTACATTCACCGGGATGGTCGATGGACACGCCCGCCGCCGCGGCTTCGCATTCGTTGCCGTAGGTGTTGCCGTCACAACCGCACACCGGAATCCACACTGCGGGGCATATGGTGGGAATCGCCGTACATTCACCCGCCACCGCCGGGTCATCGCAGGCGCCCGGCGGAAACTTGCAGAACGTGCCCAGATCGCACGGCGGATAAGGACCGAGACCACCGCACACGGCCCCGCATTCGCCGAGATGAGCGATCGGTACGCCTGCCAACTCCGCGAAGCAGGCATTGGAATATGTCACGCCATCGATACCGCACACCGGATCCCAAACGTTCGGGCAAGTCTCGTCGCAAGGCCCGGTGT
>JADFIX010000178.1 GCA_022566435.1 Planctomycetota bacterium | reverse complement strand
AAACGGTTTTTCGCAGCTCGGCGGCCTCCTTCGACTCGACGCACGCCACGCCCGACGATTCGTCGCTTGCCGGGGTCGACGCGAAAACATCCGGATCGCTGTTGATCGCCCGTTTGCTGCGAAGGCGATTCAAGCATATCCGATAGCCGATCGTAAACAGCCATGTACTGAAGCGGTATTGGACGGAAAAGGAATCCAAGGACGCAAAGGCTTTGAGAAACGCGTCTTGGCACACGTCTTCCGCGTCGTGGTGATTGCGGATCATCCGCCACAGAAACGCAAAAAGACGATCCTTGTGAAGCTCGATCAGTTCGCGCATCGCTTCCGGCTCGCGCAGCCGCGCGCGTTCAATGAGCTGCCTCTCGATTTCGTGACTGATCGAAGCCACAGTTTTTGCTACCGAACCCTTTCGTTCTGCCTGCGTATATTATACCACAACCGGTGCATTTTGTTGCAGCGGTTCCACCTGACTATAGAATCGGCTTGGTTCCGCGAAAAGCAACCGACGAGACGATTTTTTCCTGAGTTTCCTTTCGAGTGAAAGCACATGGCCGAGCGAAAATCGTCCGATAACTCGATTTGCCGCAATCGAAAGGCCTCTTTCCGGTTCGATATACTGGAAAAATTCGAATGTGGATTGATTCTTCGCGGTACGGAGGTCAAGAGCCTCCGGGAGAAGGCCTGCACGCTGGAGGAGGCCTACGCTCGCCTTGAGGGCGGCGAATTATGGGTGATCGGACTACATATTTCCCCGTACAGCCATGGCCAGAGCGCCGACCACGACCCGCTTCGCCGGCGAAAGCTCCTTCTTCATCGACGGGAGATCGAGAAAATCCGGCCCAAAGTGGAGCAACGGGGCCTCACACTCGTGCCCCTTCGAATTTACTTTAATGAGCGTGGAATCGCCAAAGTGACCATCGGTCTCGCCAGAGGCAAGCAGAATGCGGACAAGCGACATGACATGAAGGCCCGCGACCATAAGCGCGAGATGGATCGTGAGATCAGGTCGAGGCGCTAGCGGGCCCCCAAAGCAACCGTGCGCCGTGCCGGCTGAAACCCCCGATCCAGGGGTCGGAAGGGACTGCGTTGTCCCGACAGGGAATCACTCGGAGACTCGGGCGAGTGGCCGGTGGGGCGTAAATGACCCGCTGCACCGCTGGCGGCGCATGCCTGAAGGTGCGACAGTACGCTGGGCGCAACACTGAGGATGGAGGCGCGACACCGGCAGCCGGGGAATCATTCAATCATCCGGTTTCGCGGACAGCCGGTTCTGCAAACGATTTGACCGAGGCGAACTCGGTGACAAAAGGGGTACCTGCGATGGGGGTAGCGACTCTTGAATCCAACTCCAGAAGGGCCTTTACGTTGATCGAGCTGCTGGTGGTGATTGCGATCATTGCCATGCTGATTGCGATCTTACTGCCCTCGCTCAAGGCGGCCCGCCAACAGGCCAAGCAGCTCAAGTGTCTGGCTCATCTGAAAGCGATTTCGACCACCGGCCGGGTGTATGCCAGTGACGACCCGAACGGGTGGGGCATTTCCGTCCACCCGAAGCAATATGACCAAGACTTCGAAAACCCCATCCAACTCGGCACCTACGAGTGGGGTGGAAAGAGCGGTATCGGGCGGCCCGGGTTCGTGGCCGGTGCAGGCGGAGAGAATCGGTTCCTGACAAGTCGGTATGGCACGAAGGCGGGCTTCGGTCCTGCCACGCGGGCCTTCAACGATTTGCTATACGCGGGCGGTTTACAAAATAACAACGAACCCGAATTCAAGAAAGAGGGTGCCATCGAGGATACCTACTTGGATCTCGACCTGTTCCGCTGCCCATCAGACGACGGTGCGCCGCGCTCCGCGCATTGTGACGAATGGTTGCGCAATCCCGAGACTTCGTCCTATGACTTCTTTGGTACGAGCTTTGCGTCAAACACATTCATGGTGGTCAGTGTGAACGGCGGCTGCGTGCAAAGCAACTCGCCTTATCTCAGGCCGACCTCTCGCATCCCCAACCCTTCGCGGACGCTGTACTTCGAGGAGAACATCGGCCGGTTCGCGTGGTCGGCGAGACGGACGACTTGCCCGATCCCCGATGTCAAGGGACTGGAAACGGCGCCGACGAAGACACTTCGTTCGTGGCACGGGAGAGATTGGACCTACAACCGGTCGTTTGTCGACGGACACGGCGCCACGCAAAAAATCTACGTCGAAGGTTCGGAAGACGCACAAGGGTATGCCCTGCATTACAAAGTCGAAGTTCTGGCAAACTACCCGGCGTATTCCCCAAACTGCGGACGCGAAGAAAAGGACTTGGGCGAGGACTTCAACTCGGGCCAGGCCGACCTCGCTAGGGTTTATTCATGCGTCATCATTCGCGGACCCGGGTGGCAAAAGGACACATTGCCCGCGCCGCTCATTCATACCGAGATTTTCAATGCGGGTCATGGCCGTGGATCCTTCGGCGGCTGCATTTCGGACGAAGACCCGGAGTTGTAGTGCGGTGACTGGGCGTCTGTAGGGGGCAAGTTGATGGCCGAGTCGCGGGTAAACGTCCGCCGCCGCCTTTTGACGAACGGAATTGCGTTGGGTTTGTATTTAAGCGTTTCAAGGTGGCACCGTCGCAGAAAGCCTCGTGCGAACGCAAACTCCTTCCGCAGCGTGTTTTTGAAGACGAATTCCAAGCCTCAATGCCTCGTCATGAATTCGAATACAACGATCGATTCGTGCTCGGTTGAGGGTGCGCCCGCAAGGGGATAGACAACAGAGTGTCGCACGCCTACTACGGACACGGGCTGATAAGTTTGTCATGGCACGGATCCCCGGGACAACCGAACGGGTAGGGCTCGCCCTTGAATGCGAAGATCACGAACAGCACGTCATCGACGTTGGCTATTCGGTTAGGCTCCTGCGGCGCGACGTCGACGCGCGGTAGTCCCGGCGCGTTTAGGAGACCCTGAAAACTGACTTGAATGGCGATCACATCGTTGAAGTTGGTCACGCCTTGCGGTGCGGTCCAAATCGTCCCGTTGAAGTCGCCGGCCAAATCGCCCCACCACTTGTTTCCTATCGGTTGATCAGCCGTCTTAAGTGTCACAGGCGGGAGGAATGTCGCGCCGCCGTCGGCCGATGCCCGCAATTCGAACTCCGCGACCGGCGTGATCTCGCACCCAGTCACATCGACAACCGCCTCTGTCCAATCCCGCGTCACCGGATCGGGCTCGAGCGAGGCGATGCCCTTGGCGTCAGGTGCGCCGATCCAACCCGAAACAACGGCATCCGGGTGAAAGAGGCTCGACACCATGTCCAGCTTGTAGGCCACCGGCCCGGGCTCACGCGGCAAAAAGGTCAGGTATCGGTTCTTGGCAGGATCGGGAGCCACGGTTATGCACACCGCCGTGAGCATTAGTCCGGGAATTAAATCTCCGGAACCGGTTAGCATAAAAGTATTGTTAGAATCTGGGTCAAAGTCGATCACGTACGTTCCCTGGGCAGCGTGCGGAATTTCCAGAATCAAACCGCCCAACGTACTGAAAGAACTCGGATCGGGATCGAACGAAACGTTCGGAACCGACGGAGCGGCGAACCAGCCGTAGCCTAGCACTGAAGTATCTGTGCCAGCGAAATCGGCGGCTGCCGGCGTGAAGACCCAGTCCGAGCTGTGAATACAGAATCCGTTGGTGGAATTATTACAAGTTGTATCGAAGGGCACGACGCAAGGACGAAGATCGCCGCCAAGACCGCAGTGCCTGTTCGCCTGGTAAGCACCTTGGACCGGGTCGCCGGGCCAACCCTTGGGGTTCAAGTCGGGGCCGACACCGTTGCTGTAACCGGCCGAATTCAACCTCGCAGTAACGGCGCCCAGCGACGGATTACCCGGGGCGTTGCCCCAACCACCGGCTTGGACGTCGATGTCCACCTCGACACCCGGCAAGACCTCCAACTCCCAGCAACCCAAATCGGAGTTGAATTCCGGGGTCACGGAGTAGCCGACCGTACCCACCGGGCTACCGAGGGGCGCCATTCGAATCGGATAAAACCTCATTCCGGTGCAGATAATTGTGTGGCCGCACTGACCGGTCTCGTCACAGGTATCGGCCGTACATGTGTCACCGTCGTCGCACTCGCCGTCGTTGACGCAGGTGGGACAGGCGTTTCCCCCTCCGCATGTCTCACCGGTGGCAAATGATCTGGGTTGCGGTCGCGTCGAGCAGACTTGTGGTGACACCACCTCGCAGACTACGTTCGGTCCGATGTCGGAGCAGCATCTTCCGGGGTCATCGTTGCCGAGAACGGTAATACAAGCCGGCGTGTGGGCAACGACCGGGATCGGGGCCCCAGGACCGTCCGTCATGAACGACTCGTTCGGGTCGGGATCAAACGCGATCACATAGGTGCCCGCAGCATTGAGCGGCACTTCCAGTATCAACCGCCAAAAGTTCTTATCGTACCGTCATCGATTTCACAGCCATCAGGAAACGGCGATTGGGCCCACGCATAATCCAGTGTGGCCGTAACAACAGCGGTAAAATAGCCGGTGCATGTCACGATCCACCTCGGGGAGGGGTCGACGCAAGTACCGCCACCTTGCTGCTCACACGTGGGATCAAATGGATGAGTACACGGGAGACCGTTGCCTCCTCCACCCTCGCATGAGCGATTAGCCTGATACGCACCATCACGGGGGCTCTCCGGCCAACCCTTGGGGTTCAGGTCGGCGCCAATGCTGTTGTGATAGCCGGCGGACACGACCCTGCCTTGAATAGGACCCAACACCGGCGATCCCGGCGCGTCTCCCCAGCCGAATGCCTGCAAATCGATGTCCACCTCGACACCCGGCATGACCTCCAACTCCCAGCAACCCAAATCGGAGTTGAATTCCGGCGTCACAGGATTGCCGATCGTACCCGCCGGGCTGCCGAGCGGCGCCACTCGGATGGGATAAAACTGCATCGTTTGGCCGAACGCGTTGGACGCCGACCAGAGCGTAACAAACATCAGCGTCACAATCAGTAGGTGCCGACGCAGACCGACGGCCGTCGTACTCGTTGCCTGGTGCCGATTCATCTTAAGCCTCCGCGAGAGCTGGGACACAAATCCGAGGATCGCGCTGAATGCCGCATCCCACCTGCGATCCGGTTGCGGCAATCGAAGCGCGCGAATGGAGTCCACACTTCTTGCCGCAAGAGTACGCTTCTCCATAGACTTATGCGCAAACGGCGCGCAAAAAGCGTCAATTCGGAGGAAATATAACGGCCCAAGTGCTGCAAATGCTTTGAACCTTTTCCTTCGTAAACTACGACTTGAAACTTGGCTGGAGGGCGGCGTGTCAAACGACTCGGACGCCGCCGAACGCCAGTCAGTCCTCCAACAGCCTTCAAATGCGTGAATCGCCTCACCCTCCGGAGTTCGCACAAGGTCACTGCCCAAGCCCGGCGATCGCCTTCTTGGCGAGTTCGAGATCAGCGTCCGGGTTCTGCTCGGCTTCGGGTGCGTGTGGCTGTTTTTCGGCCTACTGTTCTTCGGGGTCAGTTAGCGCGAGCTTGCCACGGCTCGCCGGCGCGGTTCCGCTATTCATCAGAGAATCTCACCGGCGTGCGCCCGCCAAAGCTCGTCAATCGTACGCTCGTCGCCGCACTCCGGACATCGCGTGGCACACAAGCCGGTCAGAGGGTAGCCGCACGCGATGCATGTCGGCGCAAAGTCGCCCGATTCGGCGGCGAGGTCGCGCATCGGCCAGAAGCGAACGGTCGCAGCCATCCACAATCCCCATGCTAGAAACGGTATCGCAAAGAGGTATTCTTCGGTCGCAGATGTGCGCCAATGGAACAATAGAGTTGGGATCAAGACAAGCCCCGCGGCGAACAGCATGGTACGGGCCAACACGGTCCGCGACCAGTGAACCGCGCCACGCCAGATCAGGAGCCAAATGACCGCCGCAACGATCCCGACTAGCGCACAAAGGGTGGCAGCGATCGCGGGTCCATCACTCAGGGGCGTGAAGTCGTCCAAGAGTTCCCCGCCGATGGGAATCAATCCGATCACGACGGGAAGACTACCGATCGACATGACGGCACGACGGGCATGCCCCGAAAGCCGCCCTTTTCCTGAAGGCGATTCTTGTTTTGTTCGCTTCATCGTATATCGTTCCCAACCCCACCAGACCCAAACGATTAACCACACCCACGCACCAATCCCGAGCTCGTGTTGACCGAATCGTTTCACCTCGTTGCTGACATCGATGCAACCGGATGACGGCATGATCCACATCGGCTGAGCGAGCACGACTTGGATGAACGGCACCATACTCACCAACGCCGTCAGCCACACGCGGCCGAGCGTCCAAATGACAAGTGACCGCCAAACGACAACCGTAAGCCCGACCCAGAGAATCGAAAAGCAAAGGTGGAACCAGCGGAATTCGTCGAAAGAAGAAATCGAAACATAGCGGGCGCACAATATCGCGCCAACCCCCGCAGTCGCCGGCACCATGGGAATCAGTGCGATGGCGTAGATCATGCGACGGGTAACGGAATGCTGGAGCGGCATGTGCGGCTTGACTCCGCCACCGCCACCGGTTTTCTGGGGATCAGCCATCGACGAGTAGTATCAATCAGGTGATACGAGAGGACAAGAAATCTTCTATCTGTCGCCCTGCGGTGATCAAGAACGCCGATTTTGCCCCTCGCCGGCAGACCGGTGGCTTCAGACGTGGACGGTACCGGACTTGTGGAACCTACCGACGATCGAGCGTTCGAGAAGTGTTTCGCCGGGTCGAGCAGCGCACCGACTTGCACCGGTTGCGACAGGTCCGCCCGTTCGTACCCGTTTCGAGCATTCAAGCCCTGACGGGTTTCCCAATCGCTAAGAAACACGTTTCTTGGCGCCCGATTGACCTGCGACTACGATTCGCGCTGGGTTCGAGTGTAATCCAAGGATGCGTCGACGATGATGCTGAATCACAACTTGGCGAAGACAATCGCGCTTTCTGCGGTCTTAGCGGGAGTGTTTCTTGGCTGCCGCCCCGCCATCGACTCCACCAGTCCCGATGACGGCACCGACGATGTGCAAGCTGAGGAATCGCGGGCCGTATTGACCTTCCCCCCGGAGTTGAAAGTCGCCGACGCCACGGTAAACGAATTCGTCACCGAGGCTATGCACACTTGTGCCAACGGTGACTACGATTCGTTTCGACTTCTTTGGAGCGC
>JADFIX010000177.1 GCA_022566435.1 Planctomycetota bacterium | reverse complement strand
GGGTTCGTTATGACCACCGGCAACGAAGACTACACGACGATCATTGGACCGGATGCAGTGTTTAAAGGTGAACTTCAATTCGAGAAGAGTGTTCAGCTTCTCGGAAGGATGGAAGGTGCGATTCTTAGCGGCGGGAATCTCGCGATCGGCGAGGGTGCCAAGCTGTTGGGCGATGCGAAGGCCGGTACGATTCGCCTGGAAGGTGAAGTGAAGGGCAATCTCACCGCCTCGAATAAGGTGCATCTTTCGGCCAGCGCCAAACTCGAGGGCGATTTGGAGACCGCGAGGCTCGAAGTCGCGGAAGGCGCGGTGCTTGTGGGACGCTGCACGATCGGCGTAAGCGGCACGGCGAAGGCAGGAAATGGATCGACGAAATCCGCTTCGGCCGCCTCCGTTACCCCGTCAACCGCTCAGGGAAAAGGAAAGCTGGAAGAGGCTCGCCGTCGTTAGTCGGCGTCTTCCAAAGCCGTTTGGAACTAACCAGGCACGGATGTAAATCCGCCATGCAGGGGCAGGCAGGATGCCGCTTCTCCCCTCACAACGCACGACGGGCTTCAAGAAGGTCGTTTGTACGCACTGCGGCCACGAAAGCGAGGCCGGCAAGCGGGCCATGTCCGTCTTCTGCCCCAAGTGCCACAAGCGCATCATCCTCGAAAACATCAAGATTCGCACATACTTCGCCGTCACTGAGTTCGCCACGTCGGGCGATGTGGTCATTGAGAAGAAAGGATTCGTCGTCGCGCCCATTCGAGCGGACAACGTCATGATCAAGGGGCGGGTGCAGGGCGAGATCGACGCCCGCGGGCTAGTCACCATCAGTAAGACCGGTCAAATGAAGGGCGACGTCACCGCGCTTGCGCTGGTGATCGAAAAGGGTGCGAGTCTCGACGGGTTTCTCCGTATTGGCGTGGCGCCGGAATCGCAAAGCGGCGAGTCGGAACGCTAGGTCGCGACGACACAAGGGTACAGAAATGGTTTCGACATCTTCGGGCTCTTTTCGTTCGAATCGAGACCTAGTCGGGCGTGCGGGATACGGCCAATTGATCGTTTATGTGAGTGTTTTGGCGTGCGCCTTGGCGAATTGGAGAAACCACGATGAGCAAAGCGCCGAGTCCGCCGCCTCCGGAAGGTGAGCGTAACGACGAAGATGACCCGAAGAGCGGAGAGTCGAGTCCGACGCCTTCGGCACGCATGGGCGAGCGAGGCACAATGAACACGAGGACGAAACGTACCATTCTCTTGTACGCCATCATGCTCGCTTGCAGCGCTTTGATCGCTTACAGAATTCTCAACCCCGGCTCCGACGTTCCCTGGGACTTGTTGCTTCTGTTTGTCATCGGGATGGCAGCGTTTTCATTTCTCGGAGGAGGTGAATCCGGGATCGCATGTGACGACGACGGTGTCTTCGAAAAGGCGCGCAAACGGCTCATTGACTGGATGAAGATTCAGGCGGTCATCATGTTCTTGTTCGTTGGTATCGCCGGTTTCTTCATCATTCAGCAATCCGTTCAAAGCACGGTGAACAAGGAGGTCGAGCGGACATTGGAACCGTACCTAAAACAAATAGATGGCATTACGACCAGCGCGCGGTCAGCCGGCATAGACGCTGGCGTTGCTCTTCGAGAAGCATCATCTGCAACCAGCAAGGTTGAGCAGGCCGCCGCCGCCGCAACCGAATTAGTTGATAGTAGGATCGCCTTGTTTGAAGGAAAGTTTATGGCCGAAGAAACGCAGCTGACGTTACGAATTGAAGCTATGAGTTCTCAAATTGAAGAAACAGGACGTAAGTTCGACTTTCTTGCGAGCAACATCGAGGAGCAGGCTGAAGAGACTGAAACACGATTCGCCCGGGTTGAAAGTATAGTAGACGCGGCCGCCATTCGTGCCCTCGGCAAAAAGGGACCGGCCGCGCACGGAAAAATCGACTTGATCATAGAGGCGCTCGAGAGTGACGATGAACGCCTTAGATTGGCCGCAGCGGAAGCGATCGGCTATATCGGCCGTCGGCCTGACCAGTGTGTGCCCGCGCTGAAGGGTGTCCTCGAACGCCAAGACGAATCACCCCAAGTGCTTGCGGCTGCGGCAGGAGCAATGGCTGCCTTTGGGGCAGATGCACGAAAAGCAGGTGCGATACTCGTCGATTTGATCGGTCACGAAGAAGAGTTCGTCGCCGTGGCAGCGGCCACAACCGCCATCCGCGCAAAATGTCAACTCGATGATGCTATAGCCAAGATCTGCGAACAAATCGAAAAAGGTCGGTTCGCTGACGAATACATGTTAGGGCGTTTGGAGGTACTTCACCATCGCTCTATCGACATCTCATTGATGCGCCGGATTCTGCGAAACGGTGAACTTACCCATCGCATAAGGAGCAACGCTGCTCGCGTGCTCTGCCGACGCCACGACACGGGCTCTCTGAGGGAAGTCTTAGCCATACTCAAGGGGACAATGGGAACTCCAGATGATCGCGCATTTTATGCTTCCGCTCTTGACAATTGGGGTACGAATTTCAGGGACAGTATCATGCGTGACGACGTCGTCGCCGCTTTGAAAGACGGTTTGGCTATAGGGAAAACAAAGTTTTCCGCCAACCCCTACGCGGTCGCACTGGGCGCGATTGGCGCCGAAGAGGCAATCGGTACTCTAAGAATCGCACTAGAAGAGGGCGATGTCGGTACGAAATTTGGGGCAAGAATGGGGTTGGCGGAAGTGCAGGGCGGAGGCGACGGGCTCGTAGGCATACTAACGGACTCTCTGGAAGATCAACCACGATCGGTTTCTATGGAAAATCTGCGTATGGGCGACGTATTTCGCCGGCTTATGTCTATCGCCCATGACAGTAGAGAGCTAAAAGACTTACTTATCGAATTCGTGGAAATTGATTTCGTCTCCCCAACGTTATATATCGAGAGACTTACGATCCGATCCACAACGCTTTATGTCGAGAGACTTGCGATCCAATTGCTCGGAACAGTTGGCGGCGGCTCAGATCGGGCGGTGATTCGGACTCTAGAACGGATCCGAACTGAGAGCGGGTATTACGAATTGAGAGTTCAGGCGACACTTGCATTGATGAATATTCGGGATGCGGAAGAAGCGCCGCAGAGACTGAAGCCAGCCGAAGAGGGTGGGTGAAGCGACGAAGGGAGGGAAGCCGGTCGCTGACGCTCGCGGTACTGATGGAGGAAGCGACGAAGTGACTGGGGGCGACTGGAGCGTGAAGTGCGACTTACGCGGAGGCTTTACAAATGAACGAAGGAATAACATGTCCTCTATGCAAGAGTAGTACCGCAATGTGGCATACCATTCCGGAACACCACAATTTTGGCGGGGTTACGGGGTGCGCTTGCCCAGGATATGCGATTGTCCGTCAGGACATTAACGAATACTTGGCGCGATGGACCAAACCGCAGACCCAAAGACTATGCACACTCTTGTGCGAGCGAGATTACCAAGGACTTTCGAAGGCTTTTCTTCAATTCCCCCGTCCAGAAAGGTACCCAGATATTGACGATTATGTAGGAGTTCTAGCTGTCGATCTACTCAGGACTTGGCCGCACGAAATACCGCGCCGGATTGATCGCTGTCTGTGCAACCTTGTCAACGATGCCAAAAAGAAGGAACTCTTGGTTGGTCGGCCATTGGAGATCGCGTTGAAGAACGAGAAGGACCGCATTCTCTTCTCGCACGATAGAGGCGAGAAGGTATATTTCATCGATGCAATGGTTGACTACGGTTGGATTGACCCAGCAGCAGTCAGTCTCAACGAACAGCGGCAACTGATGTTGACGCCGAAAGGCTATGCGCATTACGATGAACTCAACCGCGGCCAAGCTAATTCGAAAAATCCAGTCTTCGTCGCAATGTGGTTCGGAGGCAAAAGCCGCACAGAGGAAATGAGTCGGCTATTCAAGGATCAAATCGAACCCGCAATCAACAACGCCGGTTATAAGGCGCGGCGCGCCGATTCAGTTGAACATAACGAGTCGATAATGGACCACGTGCATGATTACATTCGTCAGGCGCCATTTGTTGTCGCCGAACTGACCGACAATAATCCAGGCGTCTACTACGAGGCCGGATTCGCGCTAGGCCTGGGCACAACGGTCATATACACCTGCCCCAAGGAAGCGCCGAGGCACTTTGATGTAACCGCAATCAATATCGTGTTATGGGATACGCAAGAGGACTTATGCAAAAGGCTTGAGCACCGAATATCGGGCACGGTCAAACAAGGACCGTTTACAAGTGAAGAACTCGCTGGAACGCCCGGCTGATCCGAATCATGGGCCCATCGCCGCGCGACCGGGCGGCATTGATGAAGAGTTTCGGCGATAACGATTCGCAACAAGTACTCATGACGTGAGCACCAATCAGTGGGAAGAAATATCGCTCGGTAACCGGGGACAATCACCCATCTGCGACGGCGGAAATGGACGACCGTCCGTCGATCCTCCTCAGATCTTGTAGTCTCCGTTCTCAGCAACCACCACATCCTACCGCCATGGGTGTAGGCTCGGGGCGTGAGCAACACTGTCGCGGTCGAAACGGAGGGCAGACGTGGGCGATCTCGGCAACGAGTATCAGGAATCGTAGTGGCCGACCAAAAAAAGGCGCCCGCGGGACCGAAATGGACCGGCGGGCGCCTGAGATTCATCGGATCGTTCGGCGACTATTCGTCTGATTCGACAGCCGACTTCTGGATCGTTACTTCGCCGTCGTCGTCGACGGTCACAGTCAGCTCGCCGTCCTCGGTCTCGGCGATCACATCCAGCGTCAGCACGTTTTCCGTGCCGTCTTCGTAGGTCAGTGTGATGGTGGCGACTCCGTCTTCGCCAAGATCGACCTCGACGTTGACCGCGCCGCCGCCTTCTTGCGATATCAAATCGTCAATCAGCTCGCGGCGCCGTTCGTGACCGTCGCCGGGGTCGCCGATGATTTCGATCACCGTGACGTTTTCCCCGCCGTCGGCATCCTTCGTACACTCTTTCGTGACAGTGATCGTCTCTTCGGTGCCGTCACCGTTCTGCTCGTCGGTCACGAACGTACCGCATCCGCTACTATCGAGTGCGGAAGCGGCACCGTCTTTCCCGATAAAAATCACGCCGTCGGCGGGCATGCCGCCCAAGAGGAGATCGATGGTCTTGTCGCCCACGCCATCCGAATCGATTACAATGTCTACAGTCTGAACCCCATCCCCCTCGAGTTCGTCGAGCTGGTAGAGATTGATGGTTGTCGTTCCGCCGTCATCGTTCTCCATGACCCAGGTGGCATCGCCGTCGACCCAGGTGGCATCGCCGTCAATCGCTTGCAATTCCAGCTCGGTAACCTCGCCATCGATACTGACAAAAACAAGTAACTTCTTGAGAGCACTGGATCCGCCATCCGTCGCGGCAAACCCCGCGCCGCCGACCAGAATGACACCCAGTGCCACCAACAACGTTCGATACTTCGTAAACCGGGATGCATTTCCCGATGTGCCAAATTGTTCCATCAGTCGTTTCTCCAATTCCTGTTTGCTCCCGCCCACACGCCTTCGCTCGGACTTGAGTGCCGTGAGTGCCTGTTCAACTGGATCTCGGGAGTTCATCACTTTTTCATCTCCACTTCGTTAGCCGCTCGCGAAGGGCATCACGCCCGCGAGCGAGTCGGGACTTCACCGTCCCTACACGGCAGCCAATGACGGATGCCACCTCTTGCAAACTCATGCCTTCCAGGTAGTGCAGCGAAAGCACGGCCTGGTGGTTGGGCAACAGGGTCCACATCGCCTTTCGAGCGCGATCAGCCTCGTGGCCGCTTTCGCGGGTGGCGGATGATGCAGCGGGATCGACGGCGCCACTGCTCTCGAGACTCTTGACCGCGTCGCGACGGCGTTTTCTCGCACACCGATTGACCTTGTTCGTCGCGATCCTGAACAGCCTGGCTCGAAACGGGATTCCGCGAAATCGGAACCTGGAAATCGATCGCATGGCCGCCAGAAACGTCTCCGCCACGATGTCATCCGTGGCATGGACGTCACCCGTCCGCCGGAACACATGCCCCGCGATGGCCTCATAATGCTGCCGGTAGAGCAGCGCAAAGGCCCCGCGATCGCGTCCGGCGCGTCTGATCAGATCACGATCGGCCGATTCGACGGCCTCCCAATCCGCACCAGTTATTGAAATCTGCAATTCTGTCACTCTGAAACCGTCCGGTTCGCATGGCCAACGATCGCGATACTCACCCCTTATAAGTCACAGGACGCCATCGCGGTTCCGATTCTTTCACATTTTCTTGTGTGCGATCCAACGACCGCCGCTCGACCCCAGAGGACTGGGTTTGCCCGAGCGACAACCGAAAGATACGATCGGACCACAAATGGCGAAAACGGCCATTTCTTCGAAACAAGGGACGGCTCTTGCATGGATCGACAGTACTTTGTTGTGGATGCGTTTACGCACGACCGATTCAGCGGCAACGCGGCGGCGATCGTACTCGATAGCGAGGGACTCGACGATGAAGCCATGCAAGCCATCGCCGCAGAATTCAATCTGAGCGAAACGACTTTCGTTCTGCCGACTGACAGCGATTCGGCCGGGTTTCGGTTTCGGTGGTTCACGCCAACTGTTGAAGTCCGCATGTGTGGGCACGCGACAATCGCCGGCGCCCATGCCCTGCTCGAAAGTGGCCGGATTGAACAGGGTGACCGGGAGAGCGTATCGTTCGTCGTCGATACGCTTTCCGGTCCGCTGGGGCTACACATCGACGCGATGCCGCGACAGCCGATGGAACGAATGATCTGGCTGGACCTGGCCACCCCGCAATTGACCGCTACGACCGTGGACCTGGATCTGCTCGCCTCCATACTGCAACTGTCGGCGGATTCGTTTGATACGTCTCTGCCACCGGTCAAGACGCAGGACAACGACCTCCTGGTTTTCGTCAATCACTTCACCTTGGTGAACGATGCCCGGCCGGATTTTGGGCGACTGAAGAAATTTCACGAGGACGCCGGCATCCGCGGACAATGCCTCGGCTCGACGCACACGCTGACGCCCTCCATCCACGTCCAGTCGCGTTTTTTTGCACCGGCCGCCGGCATTGACGAGGACCCCGTCACCGGGAGCGTTCACGGACCGCTGGCCACGTATTTGGTCCAGCAGCATAAGGTACCGCTGACGGACGGTTTGGCAGGCTTGCAGTGCGCCCAAGCTAAGGCCGGCGGTCGCGG
>JADFIX010000176.1 GCA_022566435.1 Planctomycetota bacterium | reverse complement strand
AAGTGACTAACAACGCAAGTTGCGGCGGGCGATGGCGATTTCGCCTCGCCCGCCGCGGCGTTTTCAACCGGCGTTTCTTACGGGAATCGCTCTGGACGGAGGCTCCGTCAAGGTCGCAGTGACTCGTAGGCCGCGCGCACAAGCGACTCGTCGATGTCGTCCCGAATCAGGGGGGCGCCGATGGCGTCGAGCAGCACGAAACGAACCCGACCCGCGCGGGCCTTCTTGTCGTTTTGCATGGTTTCAAGAATCCGGTCGGTGTTAAGTGCCGTCGGCATCTGAATCGGCAAACCGAAACGCGAGAGAAGTTTCTCCACGCGCGTCACGTCTGCGCCGCTCAGTAATCCTATGGACTCCGAAAGACGGCACGCCGCCAGTGTCCCCAGCGCGACGCATTCGCCGTGGCGTAGCGAATAGCGGCTGCACGATTCGATTGCGTGGCCGATCGTGTGACCGAAATTGAGTAACATGCGAAGTCCGGTCTGCTCTTTCGTATCCTGCTCGACGATCGCGGCTTTGATCCGCAAATTGCGGAGGATAAACTCCGTGGTGATCGCCGAATCGAGGCAGAGAATCTCGTCGACGTGATCCTCCTGCCAGGTGAAAAACTCCTCGTCGCTGATCAGAGCGTGCTTGATCGCCTCCGCGATCCCGGCTTTGACATCGCGGGCGTCTAGTGTCGAAAGGCAGTTTGGATCGACGGCCACGAGCACCGGTTGGTGAAAGGCCCCGACGAGGTTTTTTCCGGTGGACAGGTTGACCGCCGTCTTACCGCCGATGGACGCATCGATGTCGGCTTCCAAGGTCGTCGGGAGAATGGCGAAGCGAATGCCGCGCATCCATGTGGCGGCCACAAACCCGGCCAGATCACTGACAACACCACCACCCAGTGCCACGATGATGCCATCGCGATCCATTTGGTTTGCGGCGAGTGATTTGTAGAGTTGCTGCGCGGTGTCGAGCGACTTTGATGACTCGCCCGGTGGAATCCGGAATTCGAAAGGGTGAACTCCGGCATCACGGAACGCATCGAGCGTCGTTTTGGCGTAAAGATCGCCGACAGTATGGTCGGTCACCAACATCACCTGTGTGTTGCCAACGTCCGGTAATACAGACCGGAGTAGTTGTCCCGATTCCTGCAACGCGCCTGGTCTTACGGTGATTTGCGTTGTGCTGCCTGGGAGGTTGATTGTTAGATCGAACATGCGTGCATCCTATCACCGGCTTGGCCCCACGGGTTCTATTTTGGTACTCGCCCGAGGTGAGTTGCAGAAACACCAGTCGATCCAACGATCCCTAGGGTCCCAATAACCGGCCTTTTCCACCTCGTCCGAACGGCTCTTTTCGCAAAACGGTACGCAACTAAGATGCCCCACGATCGTATAACTATCGGGGCTTCCGTTGCCGATTGAGGTTTGTCGCGGAAACGCCCAATGATGGCGAAAAGTGTGTAACATATTTGTGCGTAATGAGTTACAGTAAGTTCGCCTCTCGCGATCCGGTCCGTTTGTAGCGGATGTAGGGAATATTCCGCGTTGACGAATTCCACTATTATGGTACAATCCTCCCGATGAGCAAAGCCACGATTGCAAGACCAAAACGAGCACCGCGAACAAAGCCCAAAACCGCACCGAAGCAAGTCCGCACGTTTCGCTCGGCAGTTAATTATTTAAATTCTCTGACGAACTTCGAGCGGGCTGTTCGTGTCCACTATGACGAATCGAATTTCGGGCTCGCGCGGATGAAGCGGATTCTTAGTGCGCAGGGTAATCCGCATACGGCCTATAAAACGGTCCATATTGCCGGTACCAAGGGCAAGGGCAGCACCGCCACCATGCTGGCGAGTATGCTGACCGGCTGCGAGCTGAAGGTCGGACTCTATACTTCACCCCACATTCTCGATATCCGCGAACGAATCGTGATCGACAGCGTGATGATTTCCGAAAGCGCCTTCGCAAAGGTAATCGCTTCGTCCAGGGATGCCTGCACGAAAGCGCGTGTCGCGGAACCCACGTATTTCGAGATTTTGACGGCGGCCGCGTTCGCAACGTTCGAGAAGGAAGAAGTGGATATTGCGATCATCGAAACCGGGCTGGGCGGACGTTTGGACGCCACCAATCTTGTGCAGCCGGAAGTTATCGGTATTACGAGCATCAGCTACGACCATGTACGTCAGCTCGGGACGGACTTGGTCTCAATCACCAAGGAAAAGGCGGGCATCATGAAGCCGTCCGTTCCCGTTCTCAGCGCGCCGCAGCGCCCCGAGGTCCGTGAAACGTTGGAGGCGGCTGCGAAGGCAGTCGATGCACCGCTTCGTTTTTCACATGAGGACGTGTCTTTCAGCTACCGCTTCGAGTTTTCTCGTTCAGCCGGACGACATTCGCGAATCTGTTTAACGACGCCTACCAGTCGGTTCGAACATTTGCATGTGCCTCTCTTCGGCGAGCATCAGGCGATCAATTGCAGCTTGGCGCTGTGTATACTCGACGTGTTGAAGTCGCGCGGAATACCCGTTGACGATCAGAAGGCGATGGCCGGCGTGGCAAATGTCGAATTGCGCGGACGAATGCAGACGATTTCCGAACAGCCCTTTATCCTGGTGGACGGTGCCCATAATGCTGCGAGTATTAACGCCCTGATGCGCGCGATCGCTTGACGCAGCGCTTTCCGCCTTGAGCGGCGCAGGCGCGAGCAACGCGGCGCTGAGCGCGGCGCTCGCCATCGCGAGACACAGCAGCACGGCCGCCCACCCGGCGCGCGGCGCGGTCCGGCAGGCAGCCAAAAGCTGCCGCAACGACGTGGATGTGCCCTGCATTGCCCCTCGTTCCTGCCGCACGTCACGGCACGCCGGGGCCTTTACCCCTTGCGCCCCGCCTTCGCGGAAGTTCTCGCAATGCGACCCCTTTTGGCGAGCCTATGCTTGTCACCGTTTCGGTTCAAGCCCGGAAATGTCGCGCCAAGGCTGCGGTTAAGGCAGTTTCCACAGCGACTTGGTCCCATTCTGGACGGACCTTGGGCAAAGTTCCCCCCGCCCTCACACGCGCCGGATCACCATGTTGCGAATCTCGGTCATGTCCTCGATCGCGAAGCGGATGCCTTCGCGTCCGAGGCCCGAATCCTTGACCCCGCCATAGGGCATGTTGTCAACGCGGTACGACGACACGTCATTCACCACGATGCCGCCCACCTCCAGGTCGTCCCACGCGTCGAGCACCTTGTGGATGTCGCGTGTGAACAGCCCGGCCTGAAGCCCGAACTTCGAATCGTTCACTTCGGCCAGTGCCTGCTCCCAGGTCGAGAATTTCGACAGCGTCACCACCGGCCCGAACGCTTCTTCGACATAGAGGTCGCTCCTGCGATCGACGTTTTCGAGCAAGGCCGCTTCCAGCATCGCGCCCTCGCAGCCGCCGCCCGCCAGCAGCCTTGCGCCGCCCGCCACCGCCGCGTCGATCCAGCCTTTCAGCCGCCGCGCTTCCTTTTCGGAAATCATCGGCCCGATGAAGGTATCGCGCGCCTTGGGATCGCCCGAAACCAGCGTCTTCACCTTCGCCGCCAGCATGTCGCGGAAGGTGTCGTAGATGTCCTCGTGGATGATCACGCGCTGCACGTGGATGCAGCTCTGGCCCGACTGGTAGTACCCGCCGAACACGATCCGCGCGAGCGCGTGGTCGAGATCGGCATCCTTGTCGACCACGACCGCCGCATTGCCGCCGAGTTCCAGCACGACCTTCTTCTTGCCCGCCTTGGCCTTCAGTTCCCAGCCGACACCGGGCGACCCGGTGAACGATAGCAGCTTCAATCGTTCGTCGGTGGTGAACAGGTCCGCCCCGTCGCGGCTGGCGGGCAGGATCGAGAACGCGCCTTCGGGCAGCACGTCGCATTCGGCCAGCACTTCGCCCATGATGATCGCGCCCAGCGGCGTCAGGCTCGCAGGCTTCATCACGAAGGGGCAGCCCACCGCGATCGCGGGCGCGATCTTGTGCGCGGCAAGGTTCAGCGGGAAGTTGAACGGCGAGATGAAGCTGCACGGCCCGATCGGCACGCGCTTCCACATCCCCATGTAGCCCTTGGCGCGCGGGGAAATGTCGAGCGGCTGGACCTCGCCATAATTGCGCGTCGCTTCTTCGGCGGCGATGCGGAAGGTATCGATCAGGCGCCCCACCTCGCCTTCGGAATCCGCGATCGGCTTGCCCGCCTCGACGCACAGGGCATAGGCCAGCTCGTCCTTGCGCTCGCTGAAACGACGCACGCAATGATCGAGCACCTCGCGTTTTTCGTAGGACGCCAGCTTGGCCATGGCAGGGGCCGCGCGCACGGCGCCCGCGATGGCCTCGTCGATCACGTCGGGCGTCGCCAACGCGGTGCGGAACGCGATTTCGCCGGTGAACTTGTCGGTCACCGCAAGGTCGGCGTTGGGCTGCACCGCCTTGTTGTTGAGATAGAGCGGGTAGACGTCTTTCAGCTGAACCATGGTCGTGCAACTCCCCCCTCCCGCAGGCGGGAGGGGTCGGGGGTGGGCTGGAACGGCGCGATGCCCGCGCCCGGGCGCGGGCTTACAACGCCTTCGACAAATCCTTGATGTCCTTGTTCAGGATCTGGTCGTTCTCCGAATAGTCCACCGGGCAATCGATGAGGTGGACGCCCGGCGTATCACGGCAATGCGCGAGCAGTTCCTTGAGATGGCCTGCGCTCTCGACGCGATAACCCTTCGCGCCATAAGCCTCGGCATACTTGACGAAATCCGGGTTGCCATAAGTCAGCCCGAAGTCGACGAAGCCCATGTTTGCCTGCTTCCAGCGGATCATGCCATAGCTGCTGTCGTTGAGGATCAGCACGGTCAGGTTCAGCCCCAGCCGCACCGCCGTCTCCATCTCCTGGCTGTTCATCATGAACCCGCCATCGCCGCAGATCGCCATGACCTTGCGATCAGGGTACAGCATCGCGCTCATCATCGCCGAGGGCAGCCCCGCCCCCATCGTGGCGAGCGCGTTGTCGAGCAGCACCGTGTTCGGCTGGTAGGCGGTATAGCCGCGCGCGAACCAGATCTTGTAGACCCCGTTGTCGAGGCAGATGATGGCGTCCTCGGGCAAGGCGTCGCGTACCTGGCTCACCAGATGCGGCGGAAAGATCGGGAAGCGTGCATCGGCGGCCAGCGGCGCGGTGTGCGCCACTTCCGCCGCGCGATAGGCCAGCATGTGGTCGAAGGCCCAGTCCGGGTTCGGCGTGATCGCTTCCTTCACTCTCTCGGTCAATTCCTTTTGCACTTTCGGACTGGTCAGATCGGATGATCGGGGCAGCCGTTCGAATTCCTTGATGATTTCGATGCCGTTTTCCTGGGCGAATGGTTGAAGAGCTTCCAAAACAGCCTTGAATTCATCCTTCAGAAGGCGGGGGCTGCGGATGATATCGATGCCCGATCCGGGCTTCTGCATGGCCCTTTCCAGGAGGTTCGACATCGCTCTCAAAGCCTGCTGAGTGGAGTCGAGGCGGGTGAAAATGCTATCGATCGTCTCGCATTCCAGGGCATTTCGGGCCAGTTCAAGCGATCGCAGAGACCCGTCGAGCAGCGAGTTGAGTTCGTGCGCAAGTTGCTCCAGGGTAAGGGATAGAGGAAACGGCCCCTTACCGGACTTGCCGGGAATAATGGTTGGAACGCGGGAGGAAGGCATTGATGTTGTACAAAATCGACATGGCGCGAACCCCGCTGAAGTCCCACGTTGTTTTTAGTCAACATGCTTCTCGGACGATGGCGCATGATTCACCCAGATGCATCGATCGGTGTTGAGTGGGAGAATTTCAAGTATCCCAGATTAACATCAGGATTTCTGCGTCCGATCAAATTCATGACGCGAATATATACGCAAACCCCTTGGACACTGATGCGTTCTTGGTTAGTCTGTATATGCAACGGCTTGTGAAGAGTGGCTCTGGAGGAGAAGTCACTTCAGCAGGCCGTTTCTTTTTTTTGATGTGCGTTCGATACGCCCCCCGGATGCCCCCCGGATTTTCCGGATCCCCCCCCGGACTCCCCGCGATTCCTCTCAAACGCGATACTCGAGGGGACGACCCGTCAACCCGGACATTTCCTTGATCACGGTCATGGCGATGAAACCGGCGATGGCGAAGAGTCCTATCCACATGGCTTCCACCGCAAGTCCCAAAGCCAGCAACCACGCCGCACCGTACAGGCTTTGCCACATCGCCCCGTAGCGTTTGAGTTTCTCCGCTGCCACTTTGCCATCCACCACCGTCACCTTCCACCAGGCCACGGCAAGAAAAGCGATGACGACCAGCAACGGATAAACGATTCCCCCCCAGTGCGTTCCAACGGGCCACATGTCTCCCTCGGGCAACATCCCCGCGCCGAGGATGATGATCGACCAGGCGCACCATCCGATTACCAGCACTATCACGCTTCGCCGGGAAAAACGAGGACGCTTGTCCTCCAACACATGCA
Source organism: Planctomycetota bacterium (assembly GCA_022566435.1). GTDB lineage: Bacteria > Planctomycetota > Phycisphaerae > UBA1845 > UBA1845 > JADFIX01. Next base: position 755 of record JADFIX010000176.1, on the reverse strand, counting down.
CCGCGGTGGCGATCGCCATGGTGTGCGTCATCACGAACCACACGGGGAGCATGAACGTGAGCTGGTGATTGGGGATCAGCATGTGGGCCGCGTGGATCAGGCCGATCGTCAGCACCCCGACCGCGGGAATGAACTTGCCTGCGGCGTTGTAGAACAACAACCCCGCCGCGGTGAGGAGGGTGATGCACACCGCCCACATCCCCAAAAACACCGCTCCCAGCACGGCGACGATCAACGATCCCACCGTCACCACCGCCGCCTGGGCGGGACGTATGTGCCCCGCGGGTATCGGCCGATCGGGACTGAACGCCGTATCGTGCCTCACATCCAGCACATCGTTGAGTGAGGCCCCATACGCATACAGGCCAACCGCCACCACCACCCCGGCGAGCAGGGCGACGAACAAGGGCATATTCCACACCGGCAGGTAGTTGTATTCCTCGTTGGCCCGGGTGAGCAGGATGATGAACCAGATATCGCTGATCGCGCCGAACGCAATCGTCAGGCGCGTGAGTTGGATTGCCGCGAAAACCTGTTGCACCAGCTTGCGCACGCCAGCATCTTACCCCACCGCCATGCGCCGCGTTGAACCTGTCCCGGCCCTGACCTACCATGCCCGCCCGGACATTGGAAACGGTTCGGACCTCCTCCCGAGTCGAATCTGCCATAATCAGCCTGTCATGCACACTGAAATCACTTCCTCCCCTGACGCCTCCGGCCTTCGAATCGGTATCGCCGTGAGCCGATATCACGGC
>JADFIX010000175.1 GCA_022566435.1 Planctomycetota bacterium | reverse complement strand
GTCGGACAAGGACGTGTGGTTCGAGTACGTGGCCACCTGCACGGGTTCCGTTACGGTGGACACGGTCGGTAGCGGTCAAGAGGACACCGTACTGAGCGTCTATGACGCATGTGGTGCGAGCGAGATTACCTGCAACGATGACACCGTAGGACCTCTCTCGCAGGTGATGTTTGCCGCCGCGGCAGGTCAATCGTACTGGATAAGACTCGCATCGATCGGCGTACCCGGCGATTATGACCTCAACATTTCATGCAGCGGCGTGCCGGCCAACGACAATTGCGCCATGGCGACGGTCGTCACCGACGGCGCGCCGGCGGCAGAGGGCGACAACTCCGCGGCCAGCGCCGCCGACGACGCCGAAGCAATTTGCAGCGCGTCGGATAACGATGTGTGGTTCCAGTACGTCGCCACCTGCACCGGAGCCGCCACCGTGGACACAGCCGGCAGTGGCCAGGCGGACACGGTACTGAGCGTCTATGACGGCTGCGGCGGAAACGAGATTGCCTGCAATGACAATGCCGGAGGCGCTTCTTCGCAAGTCTTGTTTGACGTGACGTCCGGCCAATCCTATTGGATTCGATTGGCATCGATCGGTGTACCGGGTGACTATGCCCTGAATATCTCATGCAGCGAGACGCCGGTCAACGACAATTGCACAGCGGCAACAGTCGTCTCCAACGGCGTGCCGGCAGCCGAAGGCGACAACTCCGCGGCAGGCGGCATCGACGACGCCGAAGCTGGTTGCAGGGCGTCGGACAACGACGTGTGGTTCGAGTACGTTGCCACCTGCACGGGTGCCGCCATAGTGGACACATTCGACAGCGGTCAAGTTGACACCGTCCTGAGCGCCTATGATGCCTGCGGTGGAAATGAGATGGTATGCAACGATGACACCGACGGCACGCTCTCAAAAATACTGTTCGCTGTCACGTCCGGGCAATCCTATTGGATCCGGTTAGCATCGATCGCGGTACCCGGCGACTACGACTTGAACATTTCATGCAGCGGCGCGCCGGCTAACGGCATCTGTGCCACCGCGACGGTCGTCACCGACGGCGCGCCGGCAGCAGAGGGCGACAATGCCGGGGAAGGCGGCATCGACGACGCCGAAGCTGGTTGCGGAGCGTCGGATCAAGACGTGTGGTTCGCGTACCAGGCCGTCTGCACCGGTGTCGTGACGGTCGACACATTCGGCAGCGGCCAGCAGGACACGGTCTTGAGCGTCTATGACGCGTGTGGGGGGAGCGAAATCGTTTGCAACGATGACACCGTAGGCCTACTCTCGCGGGTTACGTTTGGGGCCACGGCAGGTCAATCGTTCCGGATCAGACTCGCATCGGTCGCTACGGCGGGTGACTATAATCTCAATATTCGCTGTGCCGGCGTGCCGTCACCTCCTACCGCAGCGGGCTTCCCGCACGACATCCTGAAGAACCGTTACATCTCGATCGATCCGCGCGGCGCGGATTTAGCGAACGTCGGCAGGAATCTCGACATCCGCCTGACGCTGAGCAGCACGCTGGTGAACGGCGTGACGGCCGTCGGTTTACAATGGTGGGCCCATGGGCCTGATGCGGATTGCATTTCCGTGGTCGCCCCGAACCGACCGCTCGCACCGCCCGATTGGAGTGCCTGCCCGACATTACACCTGACCGGTTGCCCGATCATTCCGACGTCAACCTACGCCATCGTGGTCATCGACGGGTCCTTCCAATCCGATCCGTTTATCGGGGCGGCCACGCAGGCCAAGCCGGGACTGAAGTGGCACGGCGACGTCGTCGGATTCCTTGACGGCTTGGCCTGGACACCGCCCCAGGGCTCGGTCAACATCGACGATGCCGTGGCGGCGATCAAGACGTATCAGAATCCCGGTGCCCTTAACGCGACGCATGTCTCGGTCACCGACGTTCACCCGAACTTAATCGGTACGCAGATCAACAAGACCGTGAACTTCGACGATGTGTTCGTCATCGTTCTCGGTTTCAAGGGATTTGAGTATCCGGGTACCGACCTGGATCTGTGCCCGAATCCGTAGACCAGTTTGTCTAATCAGGAAGGACCTGCGGCGGGGAGCCATTTTATGCTTCCCGTCGCTGCTGTCTTGCACGTTTGGCGACTCCGAATCAGACAACAATCTGGACTCCCTTCTATTCGACACCACCGGTGGGAGTCGTAGCGCTTGATTCTTAGGCGTCGTGTGCTCGCACAATTATCGCGTCGCCGGTTGTCGAGACCGGTCCGACGGTCGGCTCACGAAACGGGCTTACCGCCGTTTGCAGAATTGCCGCCCGTTGCAGGATGTATCTTTTTCGCACGCCACACCGTAGAAATCACAGGTTGCCGCGGAGAGTGAGCCGTGCTAGGTTGTGCATGGCGCGTGAACGGTACGGAAGATGCAGCGGGCGCTGCTGAGTTTACCTTGAAGGATGCACTTTATGAGACGGTCTACTTGGGTCAAGTACAAGTTGCGTTTGATGCTCGTTGTCGCAGGCGGCTCTCTTTGCCAGTTCGGTACTTGCGATTTTGGAGAGATCACGACGACTTCGACCACCACGCTCGACACGGGCGAACTGATTGCCATTTTGGTTCGCGGCGCGATCATCACGCCGCTCGACCAATGGTTGACGAATGCCATTGATGAAGTGATCGAGTCGGGCGATGAATAGCCTCCCCGAATCCGACCGTCGAATCTCGGGTTGTTTCCAACCGGTCCGGCGCGACGTCCACGGAGGCGTTCCCACCGTCATGGTGGAACCGCGGCAACGATTACTTGGTTCGATTTTCACGAGACGGTGCGTGGTATTCGCCCTTCTGGCGCTTACGCCGGTGCCGATGGTAAGGGGCGATGCGGTATACACGTCGGACGGAAGTAAAATCGTGGGACGGATCGAGCGGCTCAGCGGCGGAAAGCTCGTGATCGTGACCCAGATCGCCGGGAAATTGGAAATCGACGCCGACATGATCACCGCGTTCGCCGTGGACGAGCCGTTGACCGTGGCGTTTGAGAGTGGCGATCGCCTGGTAGGGACGATCGATGTCTCCGCCGATCATTCCACATCCGTCCTCCACTCGGCTCTGGGTGACTTGACCGTGACACCCTCGGAGATCGCCGCGATCTGGCCGGTCGGCGGTGACAGCCCGGAGGTGGTCGCCGTCAAAGCCGAGACCGATGCCACGCGGAAGGCGTTGACGCCGGTGTGGACGGCTACGCTGGAAGCCGGCGGGTCGAGCAGGGAGGGTAACACGGAAACACTCGTGGGCCGTGGCCGCTTGGACATCAAGCGGAAGACAGAGAAAGACTTGCTCCATTTTTACCTCGAAGGCAGGTATAGCGACGACGACGACGTACGAACGGTAAACGAATACCTCGGCGGCGTGAAATTTGAGAATGCCATGACGGATCGATGGTATTGGTACACGCGTATGGAGTTGGAATTCGACGAGTTCGAGGCTCTCGACCTCCGGGCCACGGCGGCGGCGGGCGTCGGTTATTTCTGGCTCAAGAAGGAAGCGCACGAACTCAAGACGCGACTCGGGTTGGGGTACCGGCATGAAGCCTACGACACGGGGCGGACAGACGACCAGGCGATGATCGACCTCGGTCTCGATTATCGTTTCGACCTTGCCCCGTGGGTGCAGTTTACCCAATCGACGACATACAGCCCGGATTTCGAAGAATTCGACGACTATCGCCTGAACGCGGACACGGCGCTCGTTTTCCCATTCAAAGATCCCCGGGTGAAGTTGAAACTCGGCCTGTCGCACAAGTACAACTCACGACCGGTTTCCGGGCTCGAACGCCTCGATACCACATATTATGCCAACGTCGTGCTCGAGTTGAAGGACCCCCAAGACTGAGCGGTCCGCGCGCCGATCAAGACCCTGCCGATCAATTTCCGTTGCGTCGTACGCACGTCGACGGTCGGATATTCCACTGTCGTTGCTCTCCCTCAGGACGCACCGGTTTCGTCGATCTGGTCGGGCGAAAGTCTCATTCGGATCGCCACCTCTAAGCCCGGCCACCCGCGTCGAACGGGCGTGTGTCGTAGCGTTCTACCGACCGGGCGCGATCGAGTTCGTGTCGGGCAAACTGCGTGTGATCCAGGTGTCGAACGACGCGGCGCCGTTCAGCAAGTCGATCAACCGCATCACGTCGTTTCCGGTGACATCGCCCGATCGGTCGATGTCCGCCGAATACTCGGGGAGTTGGCGGTCGGGTACTTCGTTCACCGCATCGACCAGCGTTAGCACGTCGCCCGCAGTACTTAAGCCGTCGCCATTGGCGTCGCCGGGAAGGTAGCCGAGGCAAGTGCGACCGACGGTGCCGGTGAGCGATAGACAGGTCCAATGTCCTGGCGGAATCGGGCGGTTCAGAAACACGTGGAGGCTACCGTTATCATCAATCAGTTTTACAACTTCCGGTGATGGGACGGAGTCCGGGATCAGGTCGATGATAATGTCCTCGATCGCAATGTCGGCGACACTCTCGCTGTATGAAATTCGAACGTCCTGCCAACCAAATAAGACACCGCGATGATTCAGTTCGTGCGGTTGACGGGCGTCGATCGCCCCGTCGGGCGGATCGCTGCCCACGAGGGTCACGGGTGGACGCGGTACGGGGATGTCCACGATCATCGACGGCGGATCGCCGTCGCGAAACAGCCCGAGCGCGCCTTGCCCCGGCTGCGGCGCGGTGTCGGCGTCGAATCGGAAGTTATAGAGCATGCCCCAACGCAGTGCATTGGCGGTGGGATTCATGTCCACCGTGTCGGTCGACCAGGTGAGCACGCCGTCTTCCAGCGTGAACGTCCAGTCGTCAGAGGAAAACGGCGAACCGCTATGGGAATCGACGTCGTGAAAGCCGATGTTCGTGATCGTCACGCCCGCGGGAATAGGCACGCTAAACGATTGGCCCGATCGATTCGAGTTCAGATTATGGATGGCGTACTCATAGTGCCACGTGCCGTCTGGTTGCGCGGACGTTTTGCTGGCGAGAATGAAACGTCGGTCGTCCGGCACGTCGATAAGGACGACCTCGACGTTCGGGTCTTGATCCTGCCAGGCGAGAATCGCGGGTTTGGTTCGAGCCGTCGATTCCGTGAATACGATGACCGGCGAGAAGAAGTTTTCAAACGGTTCGACGATCGTGATCCGCCGGTAGGAGGCGTTGTTGTCTTGATTCCCATCCGCGGCGTCGTCCGCGGTTACGTAGTGTCCTTCGATGAAGTAAAGCGCGCCGGCGTTGAGATCGGGATCGAGATCCTCGTCGCGTACTTGTATCCGCCGATCAATGTCTTGTGCGACAGGCGGTGCGCTCCAGGGAAAAGCAAATCCGCCCGTTGTCGGGTTGACCTGGTATCGCGGTCCGAGATTGGCCTGCCACCCATTGAGCGAAGTACCGTAGACGTCGGAGCAATCCACGCCGAGGTGCTGGCCGGTCGGATCAAACGCGCACACCTCCACGTCGCTACAGATCGTACCGTTGCCCGCGGTGAAGCCATGTTTGACCCAGCTCATACCGATTTGCTCGAAGCGATCTTCTTTCAAGCGATACATGTTTTGGGCGATGACCGGATGGAATCTCGTGGTGGCGAACCAATCGAGCCCTTCGTCACCGACGTTGCACGATACCGTGCCGATGGAATAGGCCGTCAGCCCGTCCACCCGAGCCCATCGCTTGGCGGATTGAACATCGCCCACAATGACGTCCGGACCGATCACACCACGCGCCGCCGAGTTCGTGTCGTCCCGATCGCCCTTCGCGCCTTCGAGGGGACCGTCGGCAATCGCCCGATTTTTGGCAGCGCTGAACGCACCATTTTCGCTTGGCACCGCCGGCGGATCGAGTCTTGCCTCCAGGCGAATCACTCCCAAGAAAATGTCGAACGACTCCGGCATGCCCAGCCTGCTTGCGCTGTCCGACGTCAGGATGAGGTCGCCCGTCAGTCGGAGTGCATGCGGCTCGATACCCAATTCGAAGGTGACTTGCTCGATGTCGAACCTCACGCCCTTGCGGCTCTCCTGGCCTAACGTGCTCACCAGATGCCAGTCGCCTCGAGTGTTCGGTCCGAGCACGAAATTCCCGAGGACCACGCGTGATCCGGCGTTGTCGATAGCGATTGCCCCGCGCGTGACGACGCGACCGATGAAAGACACAGCATCGCTGGAATCAAGCGTAACGGCTTGAAGCGTGGACGTCGCCCGTATAGGAAAGATCGCCATACGGGTTTCTTCGGGAAATGCCTCGTCCGTCCATTCGGGATTGTTGGCGACAAACTGCCATTGCAGGGTGTCCAGCACGGTCGGGTCGAATTCTAATATCAGTCGGCCATGGGTGACGACCCGAAGTTCTTCGGGCGTCGATCGGCCCTCGTCCACGGGCGCTGCGGAGGATGGGATCGCCAGAAGCGCACCGACGGCGCAGAGTATACGCGCGCTGATTGCGATCGGTCTTGTCACGGTCTTCCACCCCTCGGACGGGCACGACGATTCCGGGCATCGCCTGCGGATCAGCCTAAGTCCGATCCGGAATCTCCGGCCGCTGCTCGCCGAACTCGATACCAACTGATTATAGCAGGATACATCCGTCCGCTCCATAAAGTCCTGATTGATCGAAACGACATCAATTGACGTGTTTGGGCGGTGGAGGAACGCGTTTCTGCAAGATATCGGACCTGGGTTGGGGGGAAGAAGCGGCGTAGCGACGAAACGACGTAGCGACGGTGGAGGAGAGGAAGAGCCGTTTCCCCCTTCGTGCCCATTCGCGCGCCCTCCTCGGTTGCACAAATTCGGTCGCCCTTCGTGCTCATTCGCGCGTCCTACTCGGTTGCACGAATTCGGTCGCCCTCAGTCGCTTCGTCGCGTTCGTTTTTCGCCCCAAAGAAACTATGAAAGCCGGGTCGCCTTGACCCATGTTCGGGATCGATTGTCCCATGTGTCGACGGGCTGATCGCGTGGATCGCCCAAGTGTTCTAATAGGAGACCCGGCAATGAAGATTCTAGCGATTGATCTTGGAAAAATGAAGAGCGTGGCGTGTGATTACGAGAGCGAGACGGCGCGTACGGAGCCGGCGATTCTGGAGGATCTATTCCGACGGCATCAACCCGATGGCGTGGTGATCGACGTCGGCCCGGCTGCGGGCTGGGTCACGGACCTGGCGGCGCGGATGAAGATCGAGCTGCAGGTGGCCAATCCGAGCCATCAAGCTTGGCGAT
>JADFIX010000174.1 GCA_022566435.1 Planctomycetota bacterium | reverse complement strand
CCGCCACGTAAATAATGATTATCACCGGTATGAGACCCCGGGTTATCAGCCTGGGCAGACCGGTTTGCATCTCAGAGAAAACGTATACTAGGAATGGAATCGCTATGAGGATAAACAGGTGTAGAAGAAATATGTTTCGAATTCCATGGTAGCCAAGGTAAGCCCCGATGATATTACTGATTCCAATATAGCTTGCATAGATAGTGAACATGCGCAACGGCTTGGGACATTTCCGCCAAGTCGCCCACCCCACAGCTGCAAGCAGTATGGAAATACCAATTGCAATTAATCCTAGAATCAGATCAAATGTTAGCCCCAAATGTGGATCCTAGAAATCAGGGATTGCCGGTCTCGTCGCAGTAGAATCTCCTTCACCACCACAATAAGGAGGACACGGCAAAGCATTATCAAGAATTAGTATCGTAATAGAATCAACCAATGATTTCGCCAGGCGGTGATCAGCATCAAAATTTCTACCATCCGGCGTCACGGCAAAAATAACGGGAGAGTACCCGCCATCATTCTTTAGCGCGTGGTAGATGCGCAGGCCTACTACGCTTTCCTGCGTAAGCAATGCTAGTACCGCGTCGCGACCTAAATACCATCCAATGGGCTCATCCGCTGACATTTGCTCGTATCGAGCGATCATATCATTTGCCGTACGCACGCCGACTTACTGGAATAGCCATATAGAACCGGATGCGTTCTCCAATTTCTTGGCGAGCCAGGATTCAATATATACCGCATATGACGCAGATAACTGGGCATGGCAGACCAAAGCTGTGATAGACCATGATATCTACAAACAGTTCAATGGATCGATAGAAACGACGATCAACGCAATTCAGGCACAAACGCTAATAGTGGTAGCAAAACAGGATCTTATTGTCAATCCGACGCCAGCATTGGAACTGGCCGAACAATTAGATGCTCCCACTTTGGTGTTTGACAATACCTGTGGTCACCAGTTTTTCGCTTGCCCAAGCGATACGTTAGCAGTAGTAATGCGAAATTTCCTAGAAGATAATCCTGAGTAGATGAATGGTGAGTCTTTTTCCCACTGCGTTTAACACAGCAATTCACGCTGCGTCGCTTGCGCTCCTTGGGGCTTCGCCCACCCCGCATGCGCGGGGTCGTGAATTGTGAGGACGTTAAGTGCCATCTAAACTCAACTGAGGCTCCGGAGAAAGCGTGGCGCCTGAAGAGGAGGAGTTTGATGCAAGACCAAATAGAGGCAAACAAGGCGGTTGTGCTGAGATATTTTGAGGAACTGTGGAACCAGGGTAAGTTCGAGGCTATGGGCGAGATTCTTGACCCGAAATTCCATGATCGTATCAGTAGGGGCATCTCCGCATGGCGAGATGCCTTCCCGGACAATCGGATGGTCGTCGAGGCGGTGATCGCTGAGGGGGATCTCGTGGTTACTCGCTATAACTGCGAAGGGGCCGTTCACAGTGGCGTATGGGAGGCCACTATCTGCGGGTTGTCGATGGCTGTGCCACCGACCGGCAAGGTACTTGAAGATCACGGAATTTGTATATTCCGCATCGTCGATGGTAAGATCGGCGAGCAGATCCTCTGCGATGTGCATGCTCGCCAAGGCTTGCCGTCGATTCGTCAGCGCCTGATGGGAAGCGCTTTCCACTAGCCGAGCCCAGCATCCAGCGGCATCGCAAGAATCGATCTCGGATGTTCGCGTGAGTGCTTGTTCGAAGCGACCGGCCCGATAGTCTGCCAGTGTTATGATGGCTCGTGTCCATGGGCGAATTCGGGGGGATCGTGACACGAACACAGCAAGCTCGATGCCGGAAGCTTGGTCGCGGTGCGCGGGCACATCCGACGCCAGGTATTCGCACACCAGATGAGCCGTAATGTCGGGGTTCTTGTTCGGGCATGAGGAGATTTGCTTCAACTGTTCGAATGCTTCCTCCTGCCTGCCGAGCGCCTTGAGCACACGGGCGAAGTTGAGATGCGCCGTGCTGTCATCTAGCTTGAACTTAAAGATCCGTGCGTACGTTTCGGCCGCCTCGTCAAGTCGCCCCTGGATGTATAACGCCTCTGCGTGGTTCATCCAAGCACCAAAGTTATTGGGTGACCGATTGATGGCGTCATGGAAGGCGGCTTCGGCTTCTTGAAAACGGGCTTGCTTCCTTAATGCCAAGATGAGATTTGACCAAGCATCCTCGTGATCAGGTACTAGTTCAATCGCCTTGCCGGCTGCTTCTTCCATGGCGGCGTAATCACCGACCCAAAGTTGAGCCCGGGCAAGCCGCCTCCAACAATAACTACTTTGTGGATACCAAACCACAAGTTGCTGCAGTATGTTAATCGCTTTCTGTAACTCGCCTGCCACGGCATGAATATTGGCTCGCGCGTTGTGATACGGAATGCTCCTGGGCCGGATTTCCAATGCTTGCTCAATATATCTCTTGGCGTCATCGATTCGCATGTTTCTACGGGCCAAGATGGAGGCGGCCCATAAGGCTTGGTCATTGGTCCGATCCAGTTCCAACGCCCGTTCAATGTGCTGTTGGGCGCGCAGAGAATCCCAACGAGGATTGTGCCAAGCGAAAGTGTCAATTTGATCGTGCAATCCGTACCAGTAGGAAATCGCCAAGTTGCTCCAGGCCAAGGCCAACAGGAAATGTGCCTCATCCTGATATTGGCCGACCGCATCGGCAACAACCTGCTCGAGCATCGCAATAGCCTCCGGTACTTGGGAGGTACTGAGCAGTAAGAGGGCTTGGCTGAGCTTGACATAGTGATCGGATTGATCCAATCGAGCGGCCTTGGCGTAGTAGTCGCGCGCCTTCCCCATGGCCTCATGTGCGTGTGGAGGGTCAGGGCTATACACGAAGCGATGCCTTATGGGGCGATGGACAACGTGTGCGCACAGGGCGTTTCCGGCCGCCCAAAGGGCTGGTGGAAACCCGGCGTCGCCGGCGCTCTCATGAGCCATCTCAAAATCTCTTAGGCTCCGGTCGAGAACAAGGGTGTTCTGTTCGGCGTTTTTCAAATGCAGTCGCACACGGCCGCGCTGATACCACGCGGTGGCAAACGTGGGATCGATCTTGACCGCTTCGGTCAGTTGGTTTATCGCTTCATTCGCCAACGCCTTCCATTGGTCATGGGCCATACCCTGGCGCCGCTCGATCATTCTCTGGGCTCGGAGGTAGGGAACAAGGGCGGTCACGCGGCGTTCGTTGGCCTGGGTCCGCTGATGTGATTGAAACCAAGCGTACACCGCAACACCGAGGACGCTGAGCAGCACCGCTGAGACCAGACCCAGCGACCGTCGGTGCCGGTGTAGTGCTTTGTGTAAGATGTACCAGCTATTGTCACTTCTTGCGACGATGGCTCGACCATCAAGGTGGCGTTCTAGATCCCCAGCGAACTCTGCCGCCGATTGGTAGCGCCGCGTCCGGTCGCGTTCGAGTGCTTTGGCGATGATCGTTTCAACATCTCCTCTTAGACGGCGGTCGATCTTCCCCAACGGCAGTGGGTCCTTCTCGCAAATGAGACGAACAGCCTCGGTGATTGGTGTGTGGCGCACTTTGTGGGGTAGCCGGTGGGCAAGCAACTCGTATCCGATCACACCGAGGGAGTAAACATCGCTGCGAACGTCCACACCGTCGGGGCTGCCCGTGCATTGTTCAGGACTCATGTACGATAGGGTCCCGATCATCTCTCCTGTCATCGTTATGGACGGACGGTTGCTTTGGTCGGCATCGATTGCACGGGCCACACCGAAGTCGAGAATCTTCGGTTGCCCGGCGCTGTCCATAAGAATGTTTGCAGGCTTCAGGTCGCGGTGGATGACGCCTTGCTGATGGGCGTGGTGAACGGCATCTGCGATTTTGGCCATCAGCGACATGCAGTCGCGCGGGCTAAGCGACACCTGTTTCGCGTACTCGGTCAGCGTTTGCCCGGGAGCGAATTCCATGGCGACGAACGGCTGATCGCCAAGTTCCGTTTCCACCGTACCCGCGTCATACACTTGGACGATGCCCGGATGGTGCAGCCGGCCGAGCGCACCCGCCTCATAATTGAATCGCTGTCGTATCGCCGGTGACAGTAGGCCACCCTTGATCAGTTTCAGGGCCACGTTGCGCCGCGGATGTTCCTGCTCAGCCAGATAAACGACGCCCATACCTCCTTCGCCGAGGATTCGTTGTAGTCGGTACTTCCCTATTTTTCGGCCAACCCACTTGGGTTCGGATGTCGGTTCCGGGCATGCCGCCTCCGCCTGCTCATCGGCCTCGATAAGTGCTTCCACCTCGTGGCGCAAGCCCAAGTCGCTCTGACATGCCTCACTGACAAACGCGTCACGCTCGTCGGGCGGGCGTTTCAGCGCGTCAGCAAAGATCTGCTTGACGCGTTGCCAGTTATTACCTTCCATCGCCATCCTCCAAGCACGTCGTGTCGCCTTTGCGAATCTCCTTGTACAGCCAGGCTCGTGCGCAGCGCCAATCGAGCGTGACCGTGCGAGGCGAAATGTCCAAGGCGGAAGCCGTCTCGTCGATGGTCAAGCCCGAAAAGTGCCGCAGCATCATGATCTCGCACCCTCGGGGGTCCTTGACTTCCAACCGGTCGAGTGCTTCATCCAGCGCGAGAAGATCATCAGCAAAAGGATTAAGGCTCGGTGGAATGAACTCGAGGTCGATCCGCTTTCCGCCAGCGGCACGTTTCTTCGCGTCACGATGCCGGGCCTGCTCGACGAGGATTCGTCGCATGGCTTTCGCGGCGGCTGCGAAAAAATGACCACGGTTGGTCCAAGATACATCGGCGCGACCAACCAACCGAAGATAAGCCTCATGCACCAGGGCGGTGGTCTGAAGCGTCAGGCCCACCCGTTCTTTGGCCAAATACCCGTGTGCCAAGACGCGAAGTTCGTCGTAGAGGAGGGGCAAGAGCGTTTTGGCCGCGTGTTCATCGCCATCGCCAATCTGCGTCAGCAATGTGGCTACGGGAGCTTCTTGGGACGCGCCCATCCGTAATTCCTCACTTTCGAGTCCACGGTTCGCGGGGCAGAGCTTTCTTAGTCAGCAAGCGGAACTGGCGCCCGAGTTTTTCCGGTTCTTTAGCATATCGGAGATTCAAAAAATCAGCAATTTTCGGCGTTCTAATTCAGCTCCTTGTTATCTTGGTCAAGTCTGACTTGCGTCGTCGGTGTCGAATCCGTGCACCGAAACTGCTAACGCCAGTCGGAAGTCAACCGATTCCACACGGAAACCAATAACAACCCGACTCGTTTGCGTCCCGGGAATCGATCTTTGTGCGTTTGCACAATGAATGGTCAAGCCGTGAGGGCATGATCGCGATCGACGGCCTAGGCGGCTCGAAACGCCGGAATCCGCCAAAATGAGCGATTCCCGCGCCACTAGGCCCATCGGCAGGCTTCCACGTTTTCGATCGAAATGGACGTGAAGCGCAAGGCAATACGACTTTTTTTGATTTCATTGCGCGATTGGCCGGGAACCTACGCACTGGTTCATAACGGCGGCTGGTTCGTGCAGATTTTCAGCTACGAAGCGACCTTTGCGGAATCGACCGTCGGTTCAGCGAGTGGCTCGAGAGTTTGGGCCCGCGAATCGAAAGTAGAGTTGGAGGCGATTCGTGAACGGCCCGTGACGAAGTGGGCCGCGGCGTCTCTCATATTGTGCCGTCGGGAGATTCCGTTGATTTGCATGGCGAGACATGTTGTGTTGGACACACTGCAAGGAGAATGGTTATGAGACTGAGAAAGTTAGTTACGCTTGTAATTGCGGCATGCTTTTGCATTACAATTTCGACCGGCTGGCTAGCTTCCGCCGGCGACCTCGACCCACCGCCGGGGCCGATCAATTCGACCATGATCACACTCGATGATATCGCGGCATTGCAGGCAAATATCGCGGCATCAATCTCCGGTCTAGGCGTCAAGAGAGTATACCGAGGCGTCGCTTTCTTTTCCACGAATATTGCCGTTACCACGGCGACTATCCCGTTTGTAATCGATCCATCCAAGGCAGTCGTCTATGCGACGAATGCAGTCAGCTACCCAGGCCCCGGTGAAGCGAAACACGGCTGGGCAGTGATTGTCGACCAGGTATCTACCACACCGGGCATCATGTCCATCACGTTCCGGAGGGCGATTAATAACCAGGTTAATAATGGTTTAAAGCTCAGCTACCAAGTCGTGGAGTACAACTAGCGCGCCTTGGTTCTCCGGTTTGCATAGGGGGCTGGGATGGAGTCATCGCGGCGCCGTCGTGCAGGATTCGTCACGGCATGCGGGAATGAAACGTTTCCGGTGGCTGTGGAATTGAGGTCTAAGCGCGATCCGAGAATCGCGACCCGAAAGGCGGCAGCAAATGCAATATCGAAACATCTGGGTCTACGCGTGTTTTGCCGTTGTCATGGTTCGTGCGACCTACGGACAATCCAACATCGATGCGATTCAGAAGTGGTCGTGGAGTGAGAACACCGGCTGGATGAACTGGCGTGACGCCAACGGTTCGCTGGATGGCGTTTCTGTTACCCCCACATACCTCGGCGGCTGGGTCTGGTGTGAAAACGTAGGTTGGATGACCGTGGGAGACGGTACACCCGCCGACGGTTCCATCTACCTCAACGCCAATGCCGACGATTTCGGCGTGAACATAGACGCAAGTGGTAATCTATTCGGATTTGGCTGGGCCGAGAACATCGGATGGGTCAATTTCGACACGTCCGGACTCGGGTCGGCGCGGGCTCGTTTCGACGCGGCCGGCGGGCGCTTCCGTGGATGGGCCTGGGGCGAGAATGTAGGTTGGATAAACCTGGATGATACCGTCCACTTTGTCGCGACCACTCAAGATTGCGGTGACGGGGATTGTTCGGCGGGCGAGGACTCCTGCAACTGCGCGGATGATTGTGGCGACCCGGACGACTTCGAAGTGCCGGGCCTAACATGTGACGACGACCTGGACAACGACTGCGACACCCTGACCGACTGCGCCGATCCGGACTGTCAGCCCTGCTGTGGTGACGGCAACTGTGATCCGGGCGAAGACGCGTGCAGCTGTCCGAATGACTGCGGGGGAGAGCCATCAGTTGAGGACACAGAGGTCAAGCTCACCGCTTTAGACGCGTTTGCCGGTGACTCATTCGGCTTCTCGGTTTCGATCAGCGCTGACACGGCCATCGTCGGGGCATGGCTGAGAGATGACGCCGGGGACGCTTCAGGCGCGGCA
>JADFIX010000173.1 GCA_022566435.1 Planctomycetota bacterium | reverse complement strand
AGCCCTGGCGCTCCGCCAAGACGCCGTCGCGCACCTGGAAGACCTGCGCGTTCGCATCGCCCCCTTCGACCGCGACGCCGATCGCCGCATCACCAATCCGCACAAGAAGGGGACGTCGCTGGGCCGGACCCCGAGTACCTTTTTGTTCCGGCACGGCCGTGGCCAGGGTCAGCAGCCGTCTCACACCCGGCAGGAGGGCATCCCTATCCATCTGCACGTTGTGCCGTTCACAAATTTTGATGACGTTGAGCAAGAAGGCAAGTAGGCCGCTGTCCCATTCCGAAATTCCATCGACATCAAATGTGATGCATTTGATGGCTGACTCCTCGTTCAGCCGGTCGTCCACGGTCTCTGCGGCCGGCATCTCGCACCCCAGGCACCAACGCCCGGATAGCCGCAATTCAAGCGTGCCGTCTGCCACCCGCCCCAAAGACAAAGCACCTCTGTCGACGGCGGCTGAGGTGTTCGATGTCGGTGTTGGGGTCATCCTCGAATCGCTCGGCCGCTCGATAAACACTGGAAACAGACGGCATACGGTCTCCGCCTAGCGAGGTAAACTATAACCGAAACCGTGATGATCGTGCGGCGAAATCTTTTCACGCTTTGGGCGAGGCATTGATCCGTCTAACCCCTTCCAGGTCTCGGAGGCGAGTTGCGTCAACTTCCGTCTTACACGATTCTCGCGCCGCGAGCCTGGACGACTTCTTCGACTCGACTCACAAACGCCGCGGATCCTTCGTGGGTTTCGACTACCCACGCCGCCATGTTATTTCACGGCTGCTCCACGGTATTCTGTAGCCCGAGCTCGACTTCGTTCATCATTCGTGACGCTCCTGGACCGTTGGTTTCCAGAACCCGATCGACGACCGCAGCGATCGCATCCTCTCGACAGCGATCGCCAAGCGCGGACCGGAGGTCGAGGACCAACCGAGAGCGCCTTCCGGGTGTTGTCACGGCGTCAAAGTCGTCGTTTGGAAGGCGCGGATCCTGGAACAACACGAATAGGCGGCCGTCATCAGCCAGCCAAATGGCGCATGATCCGTTGTTCTCCACGATCTCCGCCACACCGTTCACGACAAACGATCCGCCACCTAGGACTCCCTCCTCCGGCAAATTAATCGTGATGCAACCGCCGAGAATGCCGCCGATGAGTATGAAAGACGAGCTTCTTATCCTGTAACTGCGCATCAATCCTTCCGTTTCTTGCCCTTGACTGGTCTACCGCCGCCGTCCGCCACCGCGGGACCCGCCGTGCGAATGAATCGTCGCCGAATCATCCTGATTCTCTGAGTCCGGCGTGAAGCGCTTGGAACTTGCCTACTGTTCGTCTTCCGCCAGCGCCCATGTGGTATCAGGATTGTATTGTGACATGGACTTGACAATGCTGTGCGACTCTTTCCCCAAGTCCTTCTCGTACACCTTGCCCCGGTGACTCACGAGAAACGTCATGATTCCCGACGAACCGTAGTCGGCCGGACAGGCGACCAGAGCGAAACCCGCGATCATGTTGCCATTAATGATGTAGCCGTACTCGCCACCGGGGGGATACGCGCCCTGCCCCGTCAGTATCTTGTAGTAGTAGCCCTGGAACGGAACGTGGGCTTTGCCGGTTTTCTTCGCCTCGTCGAGGTACGCCGCCGCGCCGGCAAGCAATGGGCCGAACGGACTGAGCGCTTCGTCGCCGTCCGGATCCACGTACCAGTAGAGCCCATTCTTCATGCCCTCCGTACTCCCCAGACGCTGGGCATACTCGAGCACGTCATCCCCGTCGCGATCCAACGACGCATACTCCTCCTGGGCGTCTACGTAGGCATGGCAAGTGTCCATGGCGCCCAACTCACTCGAGCCGATCCGGCGGTTTATGATCTCATCCGCACCCTGGGCCGTGTCAAACTGCCATCCACCATCCACTTTCACCAGCGGAATCGGGAAGGGCCAGGCCTTATTCCCGAGAATCAAAGCTCGCTTCTTCTCACCTTCCTCGATCCACGTTTTTTTTTCCTGCGCTCGTTGGTATAGGCCCGCAAGCGCCTCGCCGCGCGCGATCTTATCCGTCACGACAATGAGCTTCTCGTGTTCGTGCCCGAAAATGTCTAGAAGTGCCTTCTCATCGTTTCCCTTGAAGGCGAGAAGTAACGCCTCCAAGGCGGCTTTTGGCGATGAAAATACCAACTGGCTTTTCGCACCGCCGCTGGTTGGTTTGGCTTTATCCCGATCGGACGCCCAAAGACCCATCGGAAACAAGCTCGTCCCAATCACAAGCGCCGCCACAATCGCAGCGCCTCGCCGGGCATGTGAAACCATCTTCATGTTCCTACGCATAATCACTCTCCGCCCTTCCAGTTGCGGCATACTTGGACTGGCCTCAGCCGTACTAGCGACGCCGCCCTCCGCCGCCGCGACTCCGTCCTCCGCCGCCGCGACTTCGCGCACCGCGAGAACTATTCGACCGCGCACTGCGCCCTGACTTGTATCCGCCATACGCCCCTCTACCGGACCGCCGCGTTGTGGATCGTGCCTGACTTGTGGGCTTCGTTTTGCCGGTAGTACGGTTCGCTGAACGTTTAGCCGAGCGATTGGCGCTGGTGCCGCGAGCGCGATTGGCCCTACCCGTTCGTGGAGCGTTATTGCGTTGCCCGGCGCGGCGACCGGCCCTGTACCCTTGCCGAGTGCCTTGCCTTCTACCGGTTCGATAGCCCGCCCGGGCGCCGGCCCGGGCACCGGTCCTTGCAGCCGCCCGCCGCCCTGCACTGGTTCCCCAAACACCTCCGTGAATGTGACCGTAGTGGTGGTGTCCACCCCAATATCCGCGATGGCCGTGGATGTCGACATCGATGTGGTGGTGGTGCCAATTGCAGCCGTAGGAGAGCCACGCGCCGACCGCTACGCCGGCCGCAAAGGACACGACAGGAGCGGGATACGTTCGCCGAACGACAACGACGTACGGATCGTAGGTCGGGACGTAGATCACCGTCGGGCTGGCCGAAACGATGGTGATATTCGTTGCTTGTTCCTGATAAATGACCTTGTCGTCGTTGACCAGATTGCCGGCGTCCATCGCTCGAGACCTGAATCGTTGAATGGCGGCCATCACCTCTTCCTGCTGGTTGGCGACGGCGTCGCCAAGATTCGTCGTCCAATCGAGGTCCTTGTTCATTTTGCCGAGCACCTCGGGATAGTGCATCAGGGCAAGGATGCTGGTGTCGAAATCGAGCTGCTTGATCGCGTCGTCGGACATCTTGTTGTTATTGTTCTCGAGAAGCCGGTAGGCCTGCACGACCTCGAGCGGGTAGGTTGACGCGGGGAGAACGATTGCGATCAGCTTGTCCGGGTACAACGCGATGGGGCCGACGAGCTCATCGAGCTGTTCATCCGAAAGAGAAGCGGGCTGATTGCCGCCTGCGTTCTGTCCCATTACCGATTGCGACGGCATCAGGAAGAACCCGGCATACAGTATCAATGCCGACGAAGAACATCGGCGGATACGCGTGGCTGGTCGACAGAACCTCATCTCAACACCTCCTCTTGGTACGACTGTGGATTGCCTGCTTATATATGCGCAATCGGTCTTCACGTAAAGCACGCGAATTCCACACGCCGTAACGCCAGTTGCATTGCTTTTCTCAGGACGAACGGGAATTATCTTCCGATCGGCCATATGCGTCAAACGCGGACGTTGACGAAGATTCTCGTTTCCAAGACGCCGATCCTTATCGTTGAGCCCCTGCGCGAATTCGATTTCGTGGGTGCATTCAAACGGGGCCGATTTCGCGATCCTCGAATCCAGTGAAACTTCGACTGCGGAGACGTTGCTGCACACCTGACCCGAAACCAATACATTCGCCGCACGACGCTAGCCGCTGCCGTTTCTCCCAAAGATGGATAACAAGGCGTCGGCCACGGATGTGGAGATGGCATCACCGATACCGGCCTTCACGTTGTCTGTCACCAGATCGATACAGCCCGCTCCTAGGGCGAGGATGGCCGTCATCGCAATTAGCAAATAAAAGCGATGGGTCCGATTCATGGCGTGACTCCTTTCTCCTTTTCCCGCGCCAAGCTCGTTTGCGTTTGATCGCGAAGGATCGATTCAAGCATGGCAATCCGCTCTTCCAGAGAGCCTATGCGTTCGTTTGTCTCTTTCGCCTTGGAAGGCGCCCTCCAGATTGGAAACGAGAAATCGAGCCAGATCCCGTTGTCGTTATCGCCGTCGCCCTCATCCACGTCACGCCGGCGATATGTGATTCCGGAAGTAATCTTGTTGCCCTTCTGATCGGACCAAATGAAATCGAATCCTTGCTGGGCATACCAGCGAACGGCGTTCGTTCGGTCCGATCCGCTGTGCCGAAACTCCGGCCCGAACTTGGACTTGCTTCGGATTTCCTGAAGGGCACATCCCGCCGCCGCAATCGCAAAGCAAATAACGGCGGGCAAGATGACAATCATTCGCGTGCAAGAGCCCCGAGAAGTCGCCTGGTGGATTACTCGGCGAGTAGTACAGCGACAAAATGGACGATCGCCAGTTTCGACAGTTTTCATGGCAGCTCCCTTATAATGCGATGGCCGAACTTCGCGAATCGCGCGATCTTGCAGATCCTCAAACGGCGGCGTCTCGTTCTTTCATCACGCGCCTAATTGCGCAGTTCGAGCGCGTATCGCTAAAACCTACATCACTGTTCGTGAAGCAGTCTTGCATTTTCGAACATGACGGTCAACCAATCCGAGTCGCCTGGGACGTTGGCGCATGGTAGCACGACAAGGCATTCGACGTTGAGTTGACGCAATCGATTCTTCACTTCCGGTAGTGGGGGCGCTTCCCAGATCATCCACCTTGCGGGATGGTTTTCGAGTAGCGATTGCAGGGCCGCCCATTGCTCTTCGGAGGGCATCTCGTCCGGTTCCCAGTGCACACTGCGAAGGTCCAGCCCATACCGTCTGGCGAAGTATTGATAAACGGGGTGCGAGGCTACCATCGGGTGTCCACGAAACTTGCTGGTTGCTTCTCTCAGTTTCACATCCAATCGCTCCAGCTCTTGTTTCAACGATTCGTAGCGGCGATCAAGTAGATCGGCCTGCGTCGGCAAGAGTCTGGTGAAACCACCGTGGATTGCGCGGGCTTGCTGGATGGCAAGGGTCGGATCGAGCCAGGTCGTGAAAGCGAGGTCGCCATGTACATGCGCTGCCCCGGGTCCGTGAGCATGTAGACTAGCGCTCTCGGCACGGATGTACGCGTGTGTGAATCCCTCGGATGTGTTTAGCATTCGTGATGCGGGAAGCGTCGAGTATTCCACCCACTTCGAATAACCGGCGCCGTTTAGCAGGATGAGATCCGCCTGTTGAAATGCAATAATCGTCTCCGGCGTCGGCTTCCAAAACGCAGGGTCGCCACCACGTGGGGCCGGAAATTCCACTCTTGCAAGGTCCTCGGCGATTCGCTCAGCGAAGTACTTCAACGGGTAGTTGACGGCGAAGACAACAGGTACCGAACGATTCACGGTAATTCGCTGTGCGGGATCTTTGGAATGATCTTCGCAACCCACGCACGTACAAAGCGTCGCACCGACAATACACAACGATCTAAATCCTCTTGAAAACATCCTTAGGCATCCGGCGACCGCTCAAAGAATAAGGCGTCGCATAAGGTCCTCCACGAATCTTGATGTCAGTTGCGTCATGATTACGACTAACGTGGCGCTCGCAACCCCCACGATGGCGACCTCAGAGGCAAGGAGCTGGGCGACCTTGGTTCGGCTACAACCCAGCTTGAACATGGTGTCCATCTCCCGCTGACGCAACCGAAACGAAAGTACGAAGACAAGTCCAACGAGCATGATGGCCGCCAATCCGACGGCACCATAGATAGAGTTTAGTACGCTTTCGATTCTGAACAGAGTCGCCGTCAGGTCTCTTACTATCACGCCCGGTCGCACGATCTGGCAGGTCTCCGCCGAACCCTGGAACCGTCCAATCAACAGATCGCTGGACCTTCGGCTATCCGGAACCGCAATGATTGCCGTGATGGGAAAAGTCGATGAGTTACCGTGAAAGTGAAACGATTCGATGGTCTCGTCCGTGATCTCGTTGTAATGGAGAAGTTTGGCGTTCGCCCTCAGTGTGCCATCGTCACTTCGCAACAAGACATCCTGGTCTTTGACCTCTGTCAGATCCTCGTGTCCGTGGGCGAGGCCTTGAATGACCCAGGCAGTCTTCAGATCGACAAAGATGGCACGATCATCCGGCGTTAAGGAGCGGGCGAGCACGCCCACCACGCCCATTTTCAGCGGGTAGGTGCCGGCCAGATCGAATAAGTTATCCGGTGTTGATATCAGGGTGCCGCCCGGACCGAGCGCGAGGGCGTCGGCCACCTCCGCGCCGAGCACGCATTCACCCAACCGAGTGAGCTGTCTTCCTCGTGCGATACGAAGTCGCCGAAGCTCGAAATACTCGAGGACCGTACCGACGATGACATGGCCGCTCGCCCGAAATAGCGTGTAGAGCGGAATGGCCAGAGCGAACCCGGATTCATTGACTCGCTTGGCCTGGGCAGTGGAAATCGTTTCGTCCTGTTTGGACTCGAAGTAGAGCGAATCAATGACCAGGTCGAGCGAGCTTCCCTTTGCGCCAATGAGCAGTGGCGTGGAATCAGCGCGCGATAGAAGTTCTTGCTCGCATGCGCGCACAATCGTGCGAAGCGCGATCGGCAAATAGAGAATAATCGTCACTGACAGGAGCAGAACGATCGATTTGCCGCGGTGGTAGGCGACATAACGCCAGGCGATGTACAGGCTGTCCTTCAAGCCGCTTCCCCTGACGAGAATTCCGCGAAATCGATCACTCGATCAAAATGGCCGAGCAAACTGTGATCGTGAGTCACCATGACGAGTGTGGCGCCACTTTCTCGGGCATGTACCGTGAGGTATTCAACGACTATTCGCGTGGCCTCCGGGTCGAGGTTCCCGGTCGGCTCGTCGGCCAGAAGGATCCGGGGATCGGGCAACATCGCCCTACAAAGCGCGGTCCGCTGTTTCTCGCCCTGTGAGAGTTGCCCGGGCCTGCGATACAGCATTTTTTCAAGACCCATCGACTTCGCAAGGCGAACGGCGCGAATCGCCACGTCTTCGGAAAGCTGAAGCGCGGAGCTTATTCGAAACGGGTGAAGAATGTTGTCATAGATCGTGAGAAATTCGACAAGTTCGAAATCTTGGAAAACAAAACCGATGTGC
>JADFIX010000172.1 GCA_022566435.1 Planctomycetota bacterium | reverse complement strand
GCGCAGCGCCGCCATGCTCTGCGTGTGGGGACACATGCCGGCGCCTTCGGCTTGGGCATGGCACCCAACCCGTACTTTTTTTCGTGCCGCGTTCACGCTCATTCCTTCATTCTCCCTCACCGGCCGCAAGCGGCCAGTGGCACCCAACCTTTGCCGTTCTTCGTGTCTTGGTGCCTTTGTGGTAACCCATCTTTGAGCGGTTGCGTTGTGAAAAGGTCCGCGATGTGTCATGGTGCTGACGCAAAAAATCGCCGCCCCGGGGCGCCCCGGAGGAAGAAAGGGAGGAAGAAAGGGAGGAAGAAAGGTGACAGGAAGAATTGTTCAAGTGAAGAACAGGTGTCACCCATTAGCCACCGTCCTGTCAAGGGTACAAGAATCCCGTTGACGAAATCTTTTTTCTGAATCCGTCCTGGTTGTCGCCTTGGTCGGGCGGCACAAGCGTTCGGTATGCAGTCTTATCGGGCCGATACGCACAGGAAGCTTACGTTGTCCCTCTTGAAGGCGATCCGATAACCCAGGAAGAGTGGAGAAAACGGGGTCCGTTATGGGAATATTGCCGGTGTGATTGCCAGGCGGACACGGGCGACTGCGCTAGCGACTGTCGATTGACATCTCGATCGGCTCGGCGACCGTTCGGGCGGTACGGAGATAAACGCGAGGTGTCGGACGTCCGTCAGAATCCGCTTGCGTGGCCATCAGCATGTCAAGCGTCGCAAATGAGTCGTCGCCCACCAACTGCGCGAAAACCGTGTACCGACCGTCGAAATCTTTCTGTCGCGTGTAACAGATGAAAAACTGCGAGCTTCCGGAATCCGGATCATCCTCGAGCAGCGCCATGGAGACGCTGCCCTTGGCGTGCGCACGACCATTGATCTCCGATTCCACCCGTTTTCCATCAGGTCGAATGCCGGTGCCGTCACCATGCGGGCATCCGGCCACGAGGAAGTAACCCGGTTCGATCCGATGAACGGTCGTTCCGCTGTAGAAGCCTTGCTGGACAAGTTCGAGGAAGTTGGCCACGTGTGCCGGCGCGTCGTCGTAAAAGAGCTGGAGCGTCATCGTGCCGTGATCCGTCACTAACTCGACGCGCTTTCGCGGGGCAATGGTAATCGACAGCGTGTCGCTTGCGGCCAGGCCTTTATAGGGTGTCCAGATGATTCGGAATCGTCCTGACGACCGCAATGCGGGATAGTATTCTCGCAAATCGATGGACGATCCCACGGTGCTGTGTGGCGCGATGATGAGGATCGGCGCCTCCTTGGGTGGTCGATACCCGAGCGGATCGAACCACTGTCGATCCGACGGCGTAAGTACGGTCACGCTGGGCGACGACCCGCTACTAAATACATGCGCCAAAGGTAGCCCGACTTCAGGTGATGGAATCTGCGGCGTGGTGCCGGGGACCGTGAGCGTGATGGGGTCGTTCGAGCTATTCTCAATGGCAAACGTGACCCGGATCGGTTGACCCATCGGAACATGGCGATTTTCCGAGATCAGTCGCGCCTGGAGTCCGGGAAGCGGTTCAGTTCGCTGACCGAATACCGAAAGGCCGCTCGCCAAGACGCAGGTCGCCACGATGGTTGTTCTGAATCGCATCACGCTCGATTTTCCTCGTTCCCTCGGTGAACCCAAGCCACCGGAACGACGTATTGTCGTGGGAATCGGCCTGCTGTCCAGCGCCTGGCCGGCCGGCATGTCGTTTTGGGTAATCATGCCAAGGACTCATACCCATCGGCCCGAAGCGAGTTGCAACGTGACCGCAAGTCGGATTGGCGTCGGTCGCGAACGTCGATACAGATATCGGAACACCGCCGCAACTTGCCAGATGGGCGGTCGGCACTGAGAATTCCAACCATGAGTACCCTCAATGACGATGCCGTTCATCGCCTTATCGCCCTGGCGAAGGCTGAGGACTTTGGTTCGGGTGATCTTTCCACCGAGCTACTTCCCGACCGTGACGCGCCGGCGGCGTTTTCCCTGATCGCAAATGAGCGCGGCGTGATTGCCGGGCTCGAGATAGCGCCCTCTATTCTTCGTGCATACGACGCCTTGCTCACGATTGAGTGGGACAAGGGGATTGCAGACGGTTCGCTGATTTCAAACCCACCGCACGTGATGGCAACCCTGCGCGGACCGCTGGGGTCGATCCTATCAGCCGAACGAGTTCTGCTGAACTTTCTTCAGAGACTCAGCGGCGTGGCCAGCCTGACGCACCGATTCGTGGAAGCGGTGGCGGGTACCGGTGCGGTCATTTTCGACACCCGCAAGACGGCGCCGGGCTGGCGAGCGTTGGACAAGTATGCCGTTCGTTGCGGTGGCGGACAAAACCACCGTATGGGGCTTCACGATGCCGTGCTCATCAAAGACAATCACTTGGCAGGCCTCGAAAAGAGTCGTTTTGCACAGGGCGTGTTCGACTTGTTGAACCGACTGGATCGGGCGGCGAAGCGTCCGGCGTTTGTCGAAGTAGAGGCCGACGATATCGAGTCCGTCGAACAGCTATTCAAGGTCGTCGGTGTTGATTTGATTCTCCTGGACAATTTTGCGCCCGAGCAGTGTCGAGACGCCGTCTTGCGCCGCGATGCGGCGGGACTTCGCGACCGGGTTGCCTTGGAAGTATCAGGCGGCATTACCCTCGACCGCGTGCGGGCGTATGCGGAAACCGGCGTCGAACGCATTGCCGTGGGTTGTCTGACCCATTCCTTCAAGTCGCTGGATTTGAAACTGGATCGAATCGAATGCTGACCAGCGGCGTCTTCGGCTATTTGTTCGACTACCTGTTGTGGTGGGTTTTGTTGGCATCCCTGTTCGTACATGCGTGGTGTTTTCTCCGTTTTTTTCCGCGAAAAAAGTACCGAAAAGCCGGCCTGATCCTAGGCAACGCCCTGGCGTTCGGGTGCATGCTTGGGGTGGTGGCGATCATCGGCGAGTCGTACTTCCGTTTCGTTTACGTCAGCACAGATGCCTTCGGTATGTCACTTCCCGCTCGGCGCTGGTTCGCGCTGCATACCACACTGAACTCGCTCGGTTGCCGCGACAAAGAGTGGTCGATCGAAAAACCGACCGGCGTGCGGCGAATCGCATTCGTGGGTGATTCTTTTGCGTATGGTTGGGGATTAAAGCGCGTGGAGGATCGCTTCACCGAGCGCGTCGCTGCCCGATTCGCGGATCGAGCTTCGGGCGCCGTCGAAGTGATGAATGTGGCCAAACCCGGTTGGGGTACCGAGGATCAAATGGCGCCGGTCGCGGATCTGGTGACCCGGTTCGGCGTGGACGAAATCGTCCTGTGCTACGTACCGAACGACATCGAAAAACGATTGCCTAGAAACAACGAGTTCGACCCGATTCGCCCGCCGGAGTCGCGGTTCATCGACCCGGATCGGTCATGTTTGCTCGATTATCTCTATCGACGGATTTGTGTCCCGCGCGTGGCGTCTGTTCGAGACTATCATGACTGGCTCACGGACGGTTTGGAAGATCCCGAGACTTGGGGCGCCCATACGGGCGACTTGAGCGCCATCGCCCGATTCTGCCGCGACCATAGAGTGAGGTTCCGCGTCGCGTTGCTGCCGTTTATTCGAACCAGTGGCGAGAAGTATGTGGCCTCGGCGGTCCATGGCAAACTTACTAAGTTTCTTCGGGGAATCGACGTCGAGGTCGCCGATCTTTTGCCTGCGCTGGCGGATCACGATCCAGCGAATTTAACCGTGAATTCACAAGACGCCCATCCCAACGAACAGGCCCACGAGCTCTTCGCCGGTGCGATCTGGAAGCGGTTTTACAGTGAGGACGGGCCATGAGTTGACCGGTGATCCGTGCCGCTACCGGACCGCCGATCGGCGAAGCCATGGCGGCGGATTGACTACCCCGCGCTGCCCACGGGTTTCGGGCGGTCGATGTAGATCTTCAATGCAACTTGCGTTCGCTTTCCGCCCTTCTTGACGATGCGGACCTCGCCGCTCACGCGCTCGCCCTCACGAATGTCCGAAAGGGACGCAACGGCGCCGTTGATGAGAATCTCCGTCTCCTTCGTGACCAAACCCGTACCCGTGATATCCTGGTCTTGTTTTTGGCTGAAATAGATGATTGTGATCTTTCCAGTGCCGTCCGGGTTGACTTGAATCTTCTCCACTTTTCCCTTGAGACTCTGGAGTCTTGGGCTTTCCTCGCTCTTCTTGCAGCCGCCGAGAAAAACGGCAAACGTCAAGACGAAGATCAACCCCATCCGTTGGCGAGTGTTCAGTAAGGTGTTCATCATACGATGCTCCATCATCTGGAATAGGAAGAACCGTTAGCAGAGCCCGTTACTTACTCGATTTCGTTCTTGTTTGCAAACGATGGAATTCACAAGTGCGGTGGTTCGGACTATCATCGCCCAGTCGCCCCAGAAAGACCAGGCTGAAAACCCCGCCACGATTCGATCAAAAGACGGGCAGCATGCGGATCCGCCACCCCCTCCACGATGATCGGGCTGTGCGATGGAACCTCGGCCAGAAACTGGGGAAGCGCAGGCGCGGCCTGACGAATAACGCCCACCCCCGCGCCGCTGCCACTTGTCGCATGTGCGATACAAATGCGCACCATATTC
The DNA here is from genome assembly GCA_022566435.1 of Planctomycetota bacterium. GTDB lineage: Bacteria > Planctomycetota > Phycisphaerae > UBA1845 > UBA1845 > JADFIX01. Next base: position 2,645 of record JADFIX010000172.1, on the reverse strand, counting down.
GCGCGGTAGTTGAGTTGCGACAAAAGAGTTGCCGGATCCACTTCCTCGCCTCCAATTTCGATCCGGGCGCAGATACCGATCGCTGACGAACCAACGGCATCAACCAGTTCCCGTAGTGCGATGGCGCAGAGTTGCGGCGCGAGCACACTCAAATCGACGGCGACGGTCAAACCGGACGCTTCGATATCAAACCGCAGTTCCAACAAAAGATCGTACAGCCGGTTGCCGATTTCGGATTCCGAAGTGCGGGGGGGGCCGGGATCGCCATGGATCGCCAATCTTAGCCACCGATTCCGACGCCCCGCATTTCGGCCGAGCCAAGACCTCACCCTCTGCTGGGACTCGGCAAGACGGCCCACGGGCGTCACCAGTGTGACCGCGTGAAAGCCACCGTCTCTTGTTACTTCTTCAAGAGTTCTTGCAGCTTCCGACAATTCAATCGTACCGGCGACTACCGGAGGCACCTCAGTGTCCGCGAAATGGATGCCCGCAAACCCGGCGTCTACAGCCGCCCGACAATCCGATAACAGGCGAGACGGCGCCGCATGGTCCGCGATACCGAACAGCCAGGGCCGCGATATTCCAGGCGATTCGCCACAGCCTCGCGACAATTCACAGTTGCGGTACTCATCCGGCCACCTATTCCGTTTGGCTTCGTTCATCGTGCGTATTATACTCTCAGCGCGGATTGGGGGCGACGCGGGTCGTTCGCCGGTAGAACGTAAAAGGGCGACACCGAAATATGAACGAGAACTCGCGAATACGAGTGCTACCGGACTTAATTGTGAACAAGATCGCGGCCGGCGAGGTCGTCGAGCGCCCCGCCAGTGTCGTGAAAGAGTTGATGGACAACGCCATCGACGCCGGCGCGACCCGCATTGCCCTGACCATCGAGGACGGCGGTAAGCAGCTTATCCGGGTGACGGACGACGGGTGCGGCATGCGGTCCGACGAGTTACTGCTCTCCGTCACCCCGCATGCCACGAGTAAAATCACTTGCGAAGACGATCTCTACTCCATCACCACGATGGGCTTTCGCGGTGAAGCCCTGGCGAGCATTTCCGCGATTGCCAAGTTGCGCATCGTGTCTCGGGCGCGGGGGACCGACGAAGGCTATGCCGTCGAAGTGACGGGCGAGCAGTTGAAATCGGCGCTTGCCGCCGGGAGCCCCGTCGGCAGTTCCGTGGAGGTGCGGGATTTATTCTACAACATTCCCGCGCGGCGAAAATTCTTGCGGACAAGAGCCACCGAGACGGGCCATATAAACGAGCAAGTCACGAGGTCCGGTCTGGCCTTTCCGGACATCGCTTTCGAGGTAAGAAACAACGGGCGCGTCTCGCAGAATTCACCGTCTTGCACCACGCGGCTCGCCCGAATCAGAGGTTTTTTCAGCGAAGAACTAGGGAATGCCCTTCTTCCCATCGAACGCGAAGAACGGGGCATCGAGTTGGAAATCTACGTCGCGCCGCCGGCCCAGTCTCGCGCCTCGTCGCAATGGCAGTACGTCTTTGTCAATGGACGATTCATCAGAGATCGCTATATCTCGCACGCCATCAAGGAGGCCTATCGAGGGCTCGTGGATCCGAATCGTCACGGCATCGTCTTCCTCTTTCTCACGATCAACCCCAAGGACGTGGACGTCAACGTGCATCCGACGAAGATCGAAGTACGGTGGGCCGATTCCAATCTGATTCACTCGCAAGTGCTCAGTGCGATCCGAGAGACGTTTCAACGGTCCAACCTGACCGCACCGCTTCGTACGGATCGTGCCGCCAGGGAGGTCGATCCCGCGGCACAGGACCGAATCCGTCGCGAGATGGCTGACATGTTCAAGTCAGCGACACCCGTGCAACCGGCGGCCGGTGCGGACCGCGGTCTCTCGTCACGGGCTGGATCGCCCCATCCCGATTCGTGGCCGGCGGCGCATTCCGCCTCTTCCGTTCCTTCGTCGACTTGGCGATCACTCTACGAAACGCCGGGAGAGAGTACTCAGACCCCGGGCTCGGACGATTCTTCGAAGCCGTTTACGGCGGCGGATCGATCGATCGACGAACCATCAAACGGGCCCGCGGTACAGCTTCACAATCTGTATCTGGTCGGCGAAACGGAAGACGGAATTGTCATTATTGACCAGCATGCGCTGCACGAACGGATCGTGTACGAGCAGCTCAAGGCGCGGCTGATCACCGGGCCGCTAGAAGGGCAGCGATTATTGCTGGCAGAGTCGATTCGCATTCAGCCGGGTGAATGGGAGGTGCTGGAGGCCAACGTCGACCTTCTCGAGCGCTTGGGGATCGAGGTCACCCGGTTCGGACAGGACACCGTCGCCATTCAGTCTATCCCCACGATTCTCAAAGACGCGGATGTGGCGGACTTTTTCAGAGACCTACTTGACTTCCTCGCCCAACAGGCCAGCGAAACCGAACCGGAAGCCGTCCTCCACGGTCTTTTAGATATGATGGCCTGCAAGGCTGCCGTGAGGGCCGGCGATCCTTTGACGAAGGACGAAATCAACGCCCTGATGAACCAGCGGCACCTTGTCGACAAGGCCAGCAGTTGCCCGCACGGCCGTCCGACCACCCTGCATCTCTCAAAGGCCGAGCTCAATCGGCAGTTCAAACGGACCTAACACAGTACGGCGAGCG
>JADFIX010000171.1:1346-7263 GCA_022566435.1 Planctomycetota bacterium | reverse complement strand
GGACCACGTCGTCGATGCGGCCCGGTACGGCTACACCGAAAAGGGTCTCGATGTCGATCCGGCCCGGAGTCGCACGCCGCTGGAAGAGCTGATCCGTTGGCGGTTGTGGGATCGCACGGGCGGCGGCTTGATGGCCGAGCTCGGCAGCCACCAACTCGACGCGGCCAGCATCTTCATCAGCGCCCAGAGCGAAGGGCACAAGAAGGTGATGCCGCTGACTGTCACCGGCATGGGCAGCCGCAGCCTATTCCCCGCCGATCGCGACGTCGACGAGCGTACATCCCGTCTTGTACGACGTGGTGAGAAAGACCTTGCCCCCAACGAGCACGGGCGAGGCCGCATTGACCGAAATGGGGTCCTTGCTTCGAAACGGGAAGCGGGCGTCGATCTTGCCCGCGATCGGGTCGATCGACAGTAGTCCGCCGGTCGGTGGATCGCTCTCGCCGCCGGCGAACACCAGCACGCGGCGCTTGCCGTTAATCGTCGTGGGAATCGGGCTCGCATAGCTGGCTCCCCACTGATCGCCGACCCCCCAGACCGTCTTGCCGCTCTTCTTGTCGAAGGCCACCACGCACGGACCGCCCGGCGCGCCGACGTTGACGATCAACAAGTCACCCTCGACCAGTGGGGTCGATCCGTCCCCGAAGGAATTCTGCGGCACCTTGTACTCGGTCGCAATATCGCGTTGCCAAACCACCTTGCCGCTTTGAAGATCGAAGGCGTGCAGCTTCCCCTGTACGCCGTGCGTGTAGACGAATCGCCCGTCGATCACCGGGGTGGCTCGTGGACCGTTGCTGAACCCATATCGATCCACGTAGGTGGATGGATAGGCATACTTCCAAAAGAGTCGGCCCGTCTCCCCGTCCAAGCACTCCACGACCTCTTCGTCGCCGAGGCGATGAAACAGAATCACCCGACCGCCCGCCACGACCGGAGAAGCGAATCCCGTTCCCTTCTTCACTTCCCAAACGAGATTCGGGCCGTCCTTCGGCCAGGGAGCAAGTAGTTTCGTTTCCGGCGATATCCCATCGTGCGTCGGCCCCAAAAAGCGTGGCCAGTCCGATGTCACGGCCCCGGCGGGAAGAGGTTTCGGTTTTGCGTAGAATCGGCCGCGTGGGTGAGGCCGCGCCGCCCCCGTATCAGCTTCGACAACGACGCAAACAGACAAAACCGCCAGAAAAGCGGCAACCGCACGGCGGGGAAGAATGAACCGCATGAACATCAATCCGGGATCGAGAATGCATAACCCGACATAAGCGCGAACCGCGGCGGCAAGATCACAAACCACGGCGGAGAACCGATCCGTCGCCGCGAGTCACACAAGGCGGCGGCGACTGCGCATCAAGCGCATGCCCAGCATGATCACGGCGAGCGTGCCCAGAATCCCGGTACCGCATAGCCCGGTGCCGCTACCGCATAGCCCTGGGTCGACCGCCGGCGGTGCGCTCAATTCGCACTCGTCGGGAACCCCATCGCCGTTAGCGTCGTTTGAGCCGCCAGCGATATCGCATTCGTCCGGTACTCCGTTGGCGTTACAGTCGTCACATGCGGGATCGCCGCCGCAGTTCGCGATTTCGCAGATGTCGCCTGTCCCGTTCATGTCACAGTCCGCTTGCCCCGGGTTCGGGATTCCCACACAGTTGTCGATATCGTTCGCAACACCGTCCGCATCGTCATCGCCGTTAATCTGCGCGACGACGAACTGCTTCTGGGTAACCACTGTTGGCGGGCCCGTCGCAGCGACCGTCTCACTGCGCCAAACGGCGTCTTGCAAAATGACCGGCGGCGTGAAGCCCGGCGGAAGACCGTTGCCCTCGATCACGAGTTCTCCGTCGCGCCCGGTCCCCGATCCGAGTGTCAACGACCAGTGCGTACCGCGCGACGTGCATTCCACATCCATCTTCGCGCGACGTTCGAGCGGCTGATCTTCCAGGTCCGGATTGAAATCGAAAATCGGGTCCAATGTCATCTCTTCCGGCGAAAGTGTGGTATAGAGGCGGGTCAGGAACGGGTCGCCGTCGAAAACCGCCAACGTTTCCGCCAACGGGCCGAGCACGTCGTTGATTAACTCCGCAAGAATGCCCGCACGCCCCGCGGACAGCTCCTCCGGCGTGAAGACGTCCTCCAGCAGCGCCGGAACTTGATAGATGAAGTCGTCGTTAACCGCAGGAAGCAGCAGGTTGCGCCGCAGAATCTCCAATATCTTGCTCTGAGGGAAAACGAATCCACTCGCCAGTGCCGCGACGAAATCGGCATCACCAAAACTGGAAATCCGATCCAACTCGGCGTCGAGCGGTTCGACTTGCGGCAGACGAGAAACCAGCGCCGGATCGCGACCGGCGTAGTCGGTGGCGAATCCCTGTCCGCCCGCTTCGTCCATGGCCGCGGTGATCAATCCCTGGTAGCTGGCGTAGGCGCTGGTCGTACCGAGGTACCAGTTGAGCCGTGTGTAGTTGGGCGTTACGTGCAGGTAGTTGAGCGGTACCGCCCGCGAGTCGCCCAAAAGCCATACGATGACGCCCATATCCAGCTTGGCGGCGACCGCCGTCAATCGAATGGGGATCATCGGTCTTTCACTCTGGTAGCGCATGATCAACGGCTGAAGGTCTCCCACGCCCTTGTCTTGCTGCAACCGGAGTGCCACGAAGTTCATCCCTTCTTCCACGTACGGGGCAATGAGCTCCTCCCCTCGATCGCTCAAGTCGTAATCGTTTTCCTCAAGCCACTTCGCCAGTGCCTCGGCATCGTCGCTGCTGAGCACCAGCACATCGAACGGACCCACGGACAATTCCTGTACGATCTCCACAGCGTCGGCGGCATCCTCGCCGTCGGTGGCGGTCGGAGCGCTGCCGCCCAGCCCGATGAAACCCAGATCATTTCGTGGTTGCGGGCAGGTCTCGCCGGTGGTTTCCAGAACGAACTGCGGACGGGTCGCAAATTCAAGCGGTGCGAAAATCAGATCGCTGCCCGTCGAGAATTCCGGAATGCCCGGTACGGGGACGATCCAGGAAAAATCCGAGGCGTCCCCTACATACTGAATGAGAACGACGGCCGTCACCATGTCGCCGTCCTGCCGAAAAATGATCTGCTCACCTGCCTGATCGATGGGTACGGCCTGGCAGAAAAACCCACCGCACGCCTCGGCATCACGAACGCCGAACATGCCGCCGGCCACGCAGGCGGCTGACACCAAGACGCGCTGCACACTGTTCACGCGTGTCATTTCGTTTCTCCTAGGATTCGACTCTGAGTATGCCCGGTCTATCTCCGAGACCGCTTTGGAAAGTATACGAATACACTAACTGTTCGGCAACAATGGTCTCTCCGCACGAGCACGTTCAGTCGTTGGGCGATGGCGATACGAAGATCGAAGGCGGGGAGTGAATGGAATATACGGATCGCCGGCGTTTTTTGGGGGGAGTCGGCGGGGATCGACCCGCAGGCCCCACGCCCCTGAATTAAGGCGCGTTAACCGGCGTTCTCAAATCTGTTTTGATGCCCGGGGCACCCAGGGGCGGCATCCCGAGCATCTCCCGCACGATGGACTCGAATTTCCACTTGAGTTTTTCGTATTCCGGTCCCGTGGCGGGCCCGGAGAATCCGCTGTGAATGGCCCGTATGCTGCCGTCCTCGCGCATGAAGACGGTCGTGGGATAGGCATGAGTGTTTTCCAGCATCGGAAGTGCCGCGAGAACGTTCTTCTTTTCCGGTTCGTTGGCCACCATGATCGGAAAGGTAATATGATGGCGTTTCATGAACCGCTTGACTTGTCTCGAATCGTTCTGAAATTTGCCGGAATTCTCGAACGCCAGGGCTAACGTGCGCAAGCCTTTTTCGTGATATCGCTCATGCAGTTCCTGAAGAATCTCCGCCGCATCGTGGCAGTTGGGGCACCATGTACCGAACACTTCGATGATCCGCGCCTTGCCCTTGAATTTGGGATGGTCCATTTTTCGGATATTTCCGTCCGCATCGGGAAAACGAACCGAGCCGAACCCGACGCCTTCTTTCCATTTCACGTACGTGAAGCCGTCGCGCAATTGCGCCGACTCGTCACGCTTCGCGGTCCACGTCTCGTGCCAACTCAAACGTGACCAGAAGTCGCCCTCGAGCGTGCCGTCCGCCTGCATCGTGGCGTCGAACAAGAAAGCATGGGCACCATCGAAGACGGATAGTCGCAGCCGCCCATATTCATAAGAGCCCGCAAGATAACGATAATCGCCCGTCGAGGTCAGAAACGTCCCTTCGACCTTGCCGTCCGCCGACTGATGGAATAGCCCGATCGCGGGTTCACTGCTCAGTGAAAACTGTACCGACCATCGACCGGTGATGGGCGGATACGAAGGCTTGGTGCTGGGCGGCTTGGCAAGCGGTTGGAAGAGATAGCCCTGATACTCATTGGCCTCGAATTCGAGCTTGATCCGCTTTTGCGGGGCGATCCGCTTCCGCCACTCCCCTCGCATGAGTAATGGCACTTGTTGTTTGCCGAGCGACACCCAGTCCGTACCCTTCATGTCCACTTCCGCCGCATATTGCTCGATGGCGAACATGATCGTGTCTTTGAGGCGATAAACAATGGGTATCTTGACGCGTTCGCTGCCGTTGATCAGCCAGCCGTCCAGCCTCTCCTCGCCGTCGGCGAGTTCGAACAGAAACGGTAGTTCTCCACCGGGTGAATTGAACACACCTCGAAACACACGGCTGGAGGGTACCGCGTCGGTCTTCTCCGCCTCGCCGATTTGGCCCGTTAAAGCCAATAACGAAAAAAATAGTGTCGCCATTTTCAATCTACCGTAAATTGAGTTCAGAATCCGTCGTCCCCAATTCCGCCGCGGTGAATCCTAGCCAAACCGGGTCGAATTGACAATAATCTCGTCTGATATCGAATCGAACTCGAGAAAAGGTGATGATCATGCTCAATAACCTGTGGATTCTACCGCTGTCGGCGATCCTGTTTGTCGTGCTGCAATGCGCCGATACCCGGGGCGGGCCGACGCATCCATTTTCGGTACGGGACATGTTGAACATGGACCGCATCGGCGATTTCAAGGTTTCGCCCGATGGCACGGCGATTGTCTTCGAAAAGAGCGCGGTGGATTGGGACGAGAACAAGCTCAAGCCCGATTTGTGGCTCGTTCGTATCGATGGCACGGGCCTGCGACGCCTCACGTCGCACGAAAAAGGAAGCTCGTCGCCGCGGTGGTCGCCGGACGGCAAGTCGATTCTCTTTCTTTCAGCCCGCGGCGAGAATTCGCAGGTTTGGCGCATTGCCGCGGGCGGCGGTGAAGCCGTCCAAGTCACCGACGAGCCGCTGGATATTGACACCATCAAATTATCGCCCGACGGCCGCTTACTTGCCCTGTCGATGGAAGTGTTTCCAGGAAAAACGCCGAACGAGACGAAGGACGAACTCGAGTCGCGAAAGGACGGCCAGCCGAGCGGCATGGTCTTCGACCAGCTTTTGATCCGACATTGGGACACCTGGAAGGACGGTCGCCGTTCGCATCTGTTTATCCATACGATCGAGACTGGAAAAACAACCGACCTGATGAACGACACCGACGCCGATGTGCCGACCAAGCCGTTCGGCGGCGCGGAAGACTATGCTTTTTCACAGGACGGTCGATCCATCGTCTTTTGCATGGCGGACACTAACCGCGAACAAGCTTGGTCCACGAGATACAACCTCTACCAGGTTCCCGTGGACGGATCGGCGAAGCCGAAATTGCTGACTCCCAAGAACGGTGCATGGCTTGCCCATCCGGCGTTTTCTCCGGACGGGAAGACGTTGGCCTATCTGGCGAGTCTTGGCCCATTGAGAGAATTGACAGCAGGCGAGGTGCTCTTTACCAAGATCGGCCTGGAGACGCTACAAAACCCGGTCAACATCGGCCTTTTACCCAGTCGCCTGATCATT
>JADFIX010000171.1:0-1336 GCA_022566435.1 Planctomycetota bacterium | reverse complement strand
CTATCTGGCGATGAGCCGTCCCGGCTACGAGGCGGACCGGTTTCGCGTGGTGCTCATGGATTGGCCGGGTGGCTCGACGCGAGTGCTCACGGAGTCGTGGGATCGATCTGCGTCTTCGATCGTTTGGGCGGCGGATGGAAAGACGATCTACGCCGACGCCAACAATGTCGGGCAGCATTCGCTTTTCGCGATCGACGTCGCTACGGGCAAGGTTCGCTGCCTCGTCGAAAAAGGGAGGGTGACCTCGCCGCAGCCGACAGGGGACCGAATCGTGTGCCGCATCTGTCACCATCAGAGCCCGGTCGAGCTCTACTCGTTCGCACGGGACGGTTGCGATCGTCGGCAACTGACGAACGTCAACGCCGATAAGCTGTCAATCGTCCGCATGGGCGAATCGGAGCAGTTCTCCTTTCCCGGCTGGAACGACGAGACGGTCTACGCCTACGTCGTCAAACCGGTCGACTTCGATCCCGAGAAGAAATACCCCGTCGCCTTTCTGATCCACGGCGGGCCGCAGGGCTCATTCGGCAACGACTTTCACTATCGGTGGAACCCGCAGACCTACGCCGGGGCGGGCTATGCGGCCGTCATGGTCGATTTCCACGGCTCGACCGGCTATGGCCAGTCCTTCACCGATTCGATCCGCGGCGACTGGGGCGGCAAGCCGTTGGTCGATCTGCAAAAGGGGCTGGCCGCCGCCCTCGAGCGCTATCCCTGGATGGACGGCGACAGGGTGTCGGCACTGGGTGCGTCGTTCGGCGGGTACATGGTCAACTGGATCGCCGGGCAGTGGCCCGACCGGTTCCGCTGCTTGGTCAACCACGACGGCAACCTGGACGAGCGAATGGCCTACTTCGACACCGAGGAGCTATGGTTCCCCGAGTGGGACCACCAGGGCACGCCGTGGAACAACGCCGAAGGCTATGAGAAACACAATCCGATCAACCACGTGGACAAGTGGAAGACGCCCATGTTGGTCATCCACGGCGCCCGTGATTACCGCGTGGTGGACACGCAAGGCATCTCCACATTCACGGCCTTGCAACGCCTGGGCATTCCCAGCAAGATGCTCTACTTCCCCGACGAGAACCACTGGGTCCTCAAACCGCGCAACAGCATCCAATGGCACGAGACGGTGATCGAGTGGTTGGATCGGTGGACGAAGCCGTAGGCTTTTCCCCCCTTTACCAAGGGGGGATTTAGGGGGGTTCTCCTGCAGCCTGAAGGCCTGCTCGAACGTAGCCGGCGGCAAGTCCCGGCGCGCCGGGACGCCGCCGCCGCACGGGGCCGCCACCAAGCCACCCGACCTCCGCCGCCCAGCCTCTGCGACAGTGTA
>JADFIX010000170.1:744-7275 GCA_022566435.1 Planctomycetota bacterium | reverse complement strand
CCCACTACCCAATCGAGCGATGTCAAGCCACAGCGGCACAAAAGCCGAAATCGGAAAACAGAACCTGTACGCCGAGAACCTGTACGCGTTGTTCCGCAGCCGCTTTCCTGCCGATCTTTCCCAGGTCTTTCTGGAGACCGGGCAGGGAAGCGTTTATTCCTACGGGGACCTCGAACGGGAAACCGCCCGGTACGCCGCGTTGCTTGCCGGTCTGGGTCTTGCCAAAGGGGATCGCGTCTTGGCCCAGGTGGAGAAGTCACCGCAAGCATTGTTTCTGTGCCTCGCCTGTTTTCGGGCAGGACTGATCTATTTGCCGCTCAATCCGGCCTACCGCAAAAACGAAGTGCAGTATGTCCTGTCCGATGCCGAGCCGAAAGCGGTGGTCTGTGGACCCGGGACTTCAGCCCAGTCGCTGCTCCAGTCTATGGCCCAGTCTAAAACCAGGATGCGGGAGTGGGGCGTCGAGCAGGTCGAGACGCTGGATGCGAACGCCAAGGAGTTCGCGCGCGACGTCGTCGGTGGACGACGAGGCCGTGCAGACGATCAACATCCGCTGAATCCCTTTGTGGATCGCCTCCACCCGCTCGAAATCGGCACTGGCCAGCAGGTAACTCTCCCGCATCCTGATATAGCGACTCTTGGCTTCGCCGAGCGCCGGACTATCAATCACGGCAAGGACATCGCCCGCTTCTACGGACGCCCCGATTTCGACGGCGGCCTCACTCACCACGCCGCGCATACGCGGTGTAACCCTGGCAAGCCGCGTCTGATCGAAACCCACTTCCCCGGGGCACTCTATGGTGTTCGACAAGCGCCTTACGGTTACCGCTTCCGTCTTGATGCCGGCCTTGGCAGCGATGGTGCCGTCGAGAAAGCGAACGCGCAGTTGGTCAACCTGACACCTGGAATCGTTGGTGCCCGTCAGCAAACGACGATTGCGTTCCACCCGAATCTCCGCTCCTTCATCGAGGTCTATGTCCGCGGTGGACGGCTTTTTGGCCTTCTTGGGATTCAGGGCGGCCCATTTCGCTTGGACCTGCGGATTACACAGTACACACTGCGTCTCGGGCAGCCCGTGCCCCGCGCACCAGTCGTTCGCGGCTTTGAACTTGGGGATCAAGGATGAATCGCAGCGGGTGCAGACGGACTCCGGCACGCCGTGCCCACCGCACCAACCCAAGGACATATCGATCTCGACGGGGCTTGATTCAGGACCCAAGACCGATGCGGTGGTGATCGCTTTTATCGGGGCGCGACTTTCACCCTCCATCGAATCGCTTTTCTCTTTGCAGCCGCCCAGTACCCCCGCGCCGATCAAAAAAACGCACAAAAGACACCATCGGCCAACGCATCGCGTGTTCATTGATTCCTTGCCTTCCATTGAAAGGGTCAACTTTCGCAAGTGCGACGAAGTTTTCTCTCGTTCGACAACATGCATGAACTCAGTCTATCGGCATCACGCAAGTCGTTTCGGTACAGCTCTGACAAGCTGGCCGCCATGCGCGACAAGAAGCCCTCGCAGATTATTCGAGCCTCGAGCGGCATGGCGCGCCGCCAGCGCGGACGTTCACCTCAGACATTAGAATTAGCGATCAAATCAGAAGCGGTCGATCGCTCGTCGGGTAGGGTAGTTTTTGGCGGGGCATCCGTTTGCATTCGCCAGGCAAGGCATCAAGGCTCGATGGCAGCACGTCGGCGAGCGCGGCGGTCGTAGCCACGGCCGGAGCCGGAGTGTTCTGCAATTCGCCTCCCGCCATTTTCTCCGGGGGTAGGGACATCGAACTACACACGTCGGCACAAGATGAGCAATCGCGCTCGTTGGAAGTATCGGTGTCGCCCGGAGTATCTTCAGGAGATTCATCGGGGCATCGGTGCGGGCAATCGTCTGGGCAGCCGTTCGATTCCTCATCCGCGCGGTGTGCGGGCCGGCAGCACTCGACAAGAACACCTACCGTGCAAAGCAACGGTGCGCCCACAAGTGACCATGTCGCCACAAGAACTGTTACGATCCGCATGCAAGTAGTCTACATCACGACGCCTGGCCGGTCAAAATACAGCGTCACGTTCCGTGATTCGTTGTCCCATCGCCCGATAATGGGCGCAGTTCAAGCGGTGATTCAAGGCGACGTGCGGCAGCGGCGCTGCGGGTCTTGCAGAGTAAGTGCCTTGAAAAGTCGCTCCGGCGGAGTTCTCCTGCGGCCGGTCTTGCCCTGGGCACGGCTGAACCGGGGAGGACATGAAGGCAAGAGCGTCGTCACACCGCGCGTTCACGAACCCAAACGAACGGTTCGCCGGAAACAGCGCTTCGGGTTTTGAAAAAGGAAGGATCTCATCTTAGCGATCGACTCTTCCACGTAGCGAGTACCCTCCATGAAAAGTTTTCAGGCATGGCGCGGATCGAGCCAAGCGGGGATATCCGAAAACCCAGTTTTTCTTGGCGACCACTGTGTGCGAACCGACCGTTCGGCATGCAAGGTCGCGGACCGCACAGAGGTTGAGCGACCTCATCGATGATCTGCTCGAGCTGTCACGCATCGCGCGTAGCGAATTTCGCAACGACACCGTGGTCGAAGGCGACGCGCGGCTGCTGCGGCCGGCGCTGAAAAACCTGCTGTCAAAAATTAAGTGTAGTCGCGCGCGCGAAAACGCGCAAGTCGAGTTTGGCGCCGAGGAACCTGAGGGCGCAATCGCAAATTACGTGCGTGACAATGGGGTAGGATTCGCTATGCTATTGCGCTGAAGAATTCCTTTCAGTGACTGCACAAGCACGGCCGAGTTCCCAGGAACGGGCATCGGCTTGGCGATCGTTCAACGGGTCATGCACCGTCGCGGTGTCTTGGCCGAGGGTGGGGTCGACTGCGGTGCGACATTCTATTTCACGGTCGGTTTCGGCGCCGCCGCATCCGGGGAGCAAGTGATGGGTAAGGCACTTCGCGCACTGATCGTCGAAGACTCTGAGGATGACGAGATCTTGATCGCACAGGAGTTGGGTCGCGGCGGTTTCGAGCTGACCTGCGAACGGGTCGATACGGTTGACGGAATGGGTAGCTCGACGGTGAACGTCGTTCCCCGCCCGGGTTCAACGTTTTGGCCGCACGTCATCCGACGAAGGAGAAAACATGAACAAGCCCATCTCTATTCTTCTGGTGGATGACCACACGTTGATGCGAAGGATGCTCGGGGACCGGCTCGCTAGCGAGCCGGACATGCAGGTCGTGGCCACCGCGGACAACGCCGACACCGCCGTGGCCGAAGCCATCAGGCACAGGCCTGACATCGTCTTGATGGACATCGACATGACGGGTCTTTCGTGTTTTCAAGTCGCCCGGACGATGCACCGGCAATACCCCGAGACCTGTATTATCTATCTCAGCGCGTTCTTCAACGATTGCTATATCGAACAGGCTCTCGCGGTGGGGGCGGCGGGCTATCTCACGAAGTCCGAACCACCCGAGGCGGTCATGAGCGCGATTCGCGCCGTGGCGGCTGGGGGAAGCTACTTCTCGCCCGAGGTACAATCGCGCATCGTGGTCGATTCCCATGGCACCAGGCTCATGGAGCCGAATCGATCGCGTGCCTCCACGCTCTCGAATCGGGAGTTGGAGGTTCTGCGCTACCTCGCCAATGGGATGTCGAAGAAGGAAGTCGCCCAAACCATGCACATCAGCGTGAAAACAGTGGAGCGGCATTGCTGCAACCTCATGGAAAAGCTCGACATCCACGACCGCGTCGAACTCACTAGATTCGCCATCCGCGAGGGGTTTGCACAGGCATAAGAATTGACAACTCACAAATAGCGAGAAGAGGAGAGCGGCACCCCAAGAATTCTGGCGCGGTCATGGGATGCCGCGCGATGGTGGCTTCATCAACGCTGCCCATAGGGCAGCGATGTTTACAGGTCCCTCGAAGAACGTGCAAACCACGTTGTTTTAGGTTCATCCGGGAATTCCGGGAAGCGTATTCGCGTTGCCCCCTGGTCCGGGAGCGGTTTGGAAGGCGATTCCGTCGGGCCGGTGTCGGTAGCCAGGAAGTCGACCGGGTGAGCCTCGTACGCCCCCGGGCGGCGGCGAGCGGACCCGTGAGTGGACGCAAACTGTTGTGCTTCAAGCACTTACGGTACTTCAAAGGCTCGGATTTCGAATGGCGGTTCGTACAAGACACCGCTGGCACGAAGATTTTTATTATCCGGTGAGAAATACTCGGACGAAACGACAATACTGCTTATGCGAACGCGTCGAACCGAGAGGGCGTTTGCGCTGGCCCTTTTGTGGGCAACTAAATCGGAGGAGAACCGGAAACGATGAGTCGCCACGGATTCTCAGGGTCTGAAAGAAACATTCGCGTTCATACGGCTGCCGTTTTAGCGCTGATCGGTGCGCTCGCTCTGGCCGGCTCAGGTTGAGAACTAGTATTTGGGAAATGTCGGTTGACTACCGTTCCGGTCTTCTCGGCGTCGTTTCCCGTACCCGTGGAGGCTTGGCAAATGTGCTCAGCATTCCAGCGCGCAACAGTTTTCTCAAGTGCGATCATAGCGATTTCGGCGACCACGCAGTCTACCTCCGGCGCGGTCTGGTACGTTGACCAGCACGCGACAGGACCGGCTCACAACGGCACGTCCTGGTGTTCGGCGTTCACAGAATTGCAGGACGCAATTTCAGTCGCGTCGCCTGGTGACGATATCTTCATCGCAGGGGGCACCTACACACCCGATCGTGGCGCCGGCCAAGTCGCTGGAGATCGCACGGCTACGTTCTCCCTTGCCAATAGCGTTGCATGGCAGGGTGGGTATGCCGGTTGCGGTGCGCCGGATCCCAACGTACGAGACGTCGTTGCGAACGAAACGGTGCTCGATGGCGATCTGCTCGGCGACGACGACCCCGGGTTCGTCAACTACGCCGACAACAGCTTCCATGTCGTGACCTATGCCGATTCGAACGCGACGGGCTCAGTCCTTGACGGGCTAACTGTGCGCGGCGGCAACGCGGACGGCACCGGGCCGGCCGGGCTCCCCACGAATCAGGGAGGCGGCGTGCACATTCGCAACGGCAACGAGAAATGCCTTTCCGGCGGACCCACGTTGCGCAATTGCATTATCGAATGGAACACCGCGGCGCATCACGGTGCGTTGAATGATCATGGTCTGTCGACGGTCATCGAGAACTGCATTATTCGCAACAATCACGCCGAAATCGAAGGCGGTGGTCTGCAGATCCACAGTGGTGCACCCACGATCAGCGGTTGCTCGTTTATTGACAATTCAAGTGGCGGTAACGGCGGTGGAACCTGGGCGGGCCACGACGACAGCCCATCCTGCAGCGGTCAGAGCAACCCCACGTTCACCAACTGTGTCTTCGAAAGCAACAGCGCTTTGAACGGGGGAGGACTGTACATCGACCGCAGCAGCCCTACCCTCAATGGATGCGTCTTTGACGCCAACAGGGCCACGCCAGGGAACGGCGGCGCGATCTTCAACGGAAGCGAACCCGCATTCGAGAGCGGACCGATCATCACCCAGTCCTCGTTCACGGCCAACACGGCCTGGAATCATGGCGGGGCGATCTACAACACGAGCAGTTCCGGAGAATTCCGCGACATTCTCTTCGACCGCAACGAGGCGGTGGGCACGGAAGGTGTGGTGAACGGAAGCGGCGGTGCAGTCTATAGCCAGGGCAGCGACCTGATCTTCGAACGGTGCGAATTCCGAGATTCCAGAGCCCAACGTTATGGTGGAGCCATCACTTTCGCCAACGGCATTCGCGATGGAACCGTTATAGATTCGTTGTTCATCCAGAATTCGGCCAACGCCCAAGGTGGGGCGATTAATATCGCCAGCGCCAGGAACATCGCCATCATCAGATCTACGTTCGTTGGTAATCAGGGGCAAGGCGGTGGCGCGGTCAAGGTTGGCCAGGTGGATGACTTTCAATTGGCCAACTGTGGCTTTTACGGCAACAGAGCCAGTTCTTATGGTGGCGCTTTATATCTCCTCAATATTTGGGGGGTGCTGGTCAACGTTGTGGCCAGTGGAAACACGGCGAACTCGGGCGGCGATTGCATCGTCATCGTGACCGGTGCCGACCAAGATGAGCCCAACCACGTCGAGCTCCATAATTTCACAACATTTGGTAACAATTCGCCAACAACATCGCGCGGCGCCAGCGTCATTCTTCTATCATTTTCTGACACTTTGACGAGCGACATTATTGTACGGAATTCGATCATCTGGGAACCGGAGATTGCCATCGCGTCCGAGGGATTCCCGACCAATATTGATGTCGCATTCTGCAATGTCTCAGGCGGTTGGCCTGGGATGGGCGTAATCGACTCGGATCCACAGTTCGCCAACGCGACGGGTCCCGACGGAGTCGTTGGCACCGTCGACGACGACTTTCGACTCCTCACCGGCTCGCCGTCAAGGGATTCCGGCAGCGCGACGAGCCTTCCACCAGACACAAACGACCTGGACAATGACGGCGTAACCAATGAACCCGTTCCGATCGACTTCCTGGGTCAATCTCGCCAACAGGGCAA
>JADFIX010000170.1:0-734 GCA_022566435.1 Planctomycetota bacterium | reverse complement strand
ATCAGCCCGACGGGTCAAACGCCCTGCACCAATTGTCCGGACGGGTCGTTTCAGCCTGATCCCGGGCAATCTTCATGTCTTCCATGCGAGGGATGCGGAGGCTGCATCAACGACATCTGTGACAATGTCTCTGGAAACTGTGGTACGGGGTGTCCCGTGCCGGCCAGCTCAACCTGGGGACTCATTGGCC
Organism: Planctomycetota bacterium; assembly: GCA_022566435.1. Taxonomy (GTDB): domain Bacteria; phylum Planctomycetota; class Phycisphaerae; order UBA1845; family UBA1845; genus JADFIX01. The sequence continues at coordinate 544 of JADFIX010000170.1, read as the reverse complement.
TCGCATTGACAGTCCTCGTTGCGGGGTCGATCTTGATGCAGCGCACGCGCCGATTGTCTTAATCGGCCGCTTTCCGTTTCGATTCCTATCGAAGCTGATTCGTGCTGATCTGACTGATGCCGGGTGAACAAGCGGTCGGCATAGGTCCCTATGGTCGAGAAGCCCAGGGCTAGCGCGCATGGGTCCGTGAAAGAGTGGACCGATTGGACGGACACCTGCGGTACCCGCTGACACGAAGGGTTTTCTTCGATCGGCCATTCTTCGGGCTGAGGAACTTGCGAGCTTCCAGGGTCGCATCCTTGGGACTGAATAATATAAGTACGTGTCGACTGCGGGTTTGAGAAACGGCCGATTGATCTCCTGAGCCTGCGGACGGAGAAAGATTATCCGATCTTTGCCGTGGTGTTCAGTCTTGTGCGATGCGGGGCGGTACTCCCACACTCTGCCGGACATGTCAATGTCGCATGCGCGCATTAGCACGACCTCTCCCGGTCGCATGCCGGTCACAAGCTGTACCTCAGCGGGCAGTTTTCCAGCACGTATC
>JADFIX010000169.1 GCA_022566435.1 Planctomycetota bacterium | reverse complement strand
AACGGCGGCCGCTATCATTACTATGAGGTGCCGCCGCAGATAGCGCAGGCCTTCGATCAGGCCGGATCGAAGGGGGAATTCCTCGCGGCGTCCATCAAGGGTCATTATCGTTACAGCAAGGTTTAAGATGCCGCTCGTCAGCCTCGATCAGAAAAACAGTCGCGTTCAGTTCGGTGCCTTCGAGGTCGACAACAAGATCCTGTTCGAGTTCTTCAACAAGCTTCCCGCCGCTGATCGCGACGAGCAGCTCCACAAGGCGCTCTACATCGGTGTTCTGGCGCTCATGGAGGATCGGCTTTCGAGCTTCCTCTCGCGAACCGCGAACGAGCTCGGGACTGAGCTCGAAAGCCTGAAACTCATCTTCGACATGAAGAAGGAGCTGTTCTACCGGTCCGCGGTGAAGGGCGTGCTCGCCGAGACCGATATCGCCGACTTTCTGTCCGAGTTTTTCGATCGGCAGAAAATCGGTGACCGGATCGAACTGACCGGCGACCGCGCCGGTACGATCCGCCGCAACAAGACCGGCGACATAGTCTGCCATCTCGCCGGCGACAGCGGCAAGCGGATCGCAATCGAGTGCAAATTCGACAAGAGTATCCGCCTCGGTGACATCCAGACCAAGGACATCTTCACCAAGAAGGCGGACACCGCCTGGAGCCAGCTCCTCGAAGCGCAGGCCAATCGCGACGGCCAGGCCGGGATTATCGTCTTCGACGCCTCGCTCGTCGACAACAGTATCCTGGTCGCCGTGCAGGACCTGAAGTTCCTGCCCGGTATCGGGCTGATCGCGATCATCGACTCTCAGAAGGGCGATTATCGCAATCTCGCCATCGCCTACATGCTCGCGCGCGACATCGCGCTCAACGCAAAGACACTCGAGCTCGACACCGATGTCCTGAAGATCATCGTGAACCGGCTGATCAAAGATGCGCGCGACATGGCGCTGGTGAAGCACCTCGTTACCGCCAATATCGACAATATGAAACAGATCCTCGCGCAGATTGAGAAGGGGATCCTTCTCGCTGAATTCAATCAGCGCTACCTTATCAAGTTCCTCGCCGAAGGAACCCTCACCAAGGAAGACATGCTTGCTTTTTATGCGGGTGACGAGGTTAAGGAGCGTTTTAGGCTCATCGAACGCGAGATCGGCGATCTTTGCGCATGAGATGTAGAGATTTTGCCCCTGCGGGCGGCCTTCCCGCAGTATGCGCGCCGAACATGCCGGCTAGCTGTCGGCCCACATTTTATCATCCAACTATGCCGGTTAGGCGAACATTGATATTCGGTTCCTTACAAAAACGGCCGTTCGACGTAGCGTTCCGGCACGGCAGAAAAGCCCTAAAGCGAGCCGTTCGTATAGACGGCCCGGTAACATGAACGATCTGCCGGATCGGGGGGCTTAGAAGAAGGCGCGAGCGTCTGGAAATGGTTCATCGCGTCGCGCGCTCCGCCCTGAGTTGAGCGCGGTGCGCGCGCTCGAGCGCACGCTGTGCCTTATCGAGCTGTTGCAGGAGCTCGTCCCTTAGCTGCGTCAAGATTTGCCACTCGAGCATCCGATCGAACCGTGTGGTGCCCGACGACAAAAGCGTCGTGATGAGCACCAAGTCGTAAGCAGTGTTCCGCGCCGGATCTAGAAAGCCAGCGTTGCTAGCGCCGGCCAGTGCCGTAGGGGTGTTGCTGCCGTCAAGAAGGCCGAGCCGGAAGTCGATGCCGCGGGCTCCTGCGTGCACGTTGTAGCTGGCCATCCGGTAGTAGGACTGCATGGCGCTTTTACCTGCGGCGACTTCGAGATCGACGAGCCGTGGCTTTTTGAGTCCGAGATGCTGCGCCGCCCAGCCATACTCCGATCCGAAGTTGTCGCCAAAGCGGTCGAGGCACGCTTGGTATTTCCGATCGGTTTCGGTGATGTCCCGTTTCGTAGGGGGCGCGTAGCCGAGCTGCTCGTACGATAAGACAAACCGGTCCATCGCCCGTTTCGACTCAATGGCCGCGTGCGACCTGTATCGAATCGCCAGTTCCTCGCCGTGCTCCGCTAAAATCGTCGCAACGACCGTGATCTCATGAAGCGTCCGCCAACGGGCCATCGCGCCATCCGCAAGACCGTTCTCCATCAGAGTGATGATCTCGAACACCACCTGACAGGCCCTCGCGTGCAGGTGCAGCATAGTGTCGTTAAGCACAGGCTTGCGCCTAGCGCGCGACCGGCGGCGAGCGGCTGCAATGCCGCCGCCGATCTCGACTGAGATCGTGTACATCATCCGGAGTGTCGCAAAGGCATCGCCCCAGCGGTCGTGCAGGTTGGCGGAGAACCCCGCCATGATCATTTGGTCGTGTTTTCGCTGCGCCGGCCAGTCGGCTCGGAGCGACCGGACGATGACCTCCGCGGCGCTCGCGAGCGCTTTAGGAATAATCTCAGGCAGCTCTTCAGATGCGAATTTGAGAGCGGCCTCGAAAGCCGGCATCAGGTCGTCGCCGGTAAGCTTGATGTCGATGCTGATATCATCCGATCCGTCCCAGTCGAACGGTTTTGCGGGGTTGGTGGCGAGGTGCTCAGCGAGGGCGGCTACCAACTTGTCGGAGGCTGATGGGGCCTTTTCGATGATAAGGTCAGATAGCCGTCGGATTAGGAATGCCCTCGGCGCATCACTAAACTGGTCGCGGAGGGTGCGGTTCAGGCTGCTGAGCGGCTTCTTGCCCCGCGCCTTCAACGATATCCCGTCCCCCCGACCACTCAACGCTCGAACTCCATCCGATGCTGATCTTCGAGCCATACCCGCTTACGGCCAAATGTCGTTCGGCGGCCAATCGGGAGGCGGATCGTAAGGGGCAACATAACCGCAAATGGCGACGAGGGACGCCCTATAGAAAATTTCCGTCGCGATTTTTCGCGACGCGGGAATACTCTCGTACGAGGTGAGGCCGCTAGCGCGCGGTATTCGCGAACATGAACGAATGGGCTAATTTCTATGGGCGGACACACCCGCGAATGTCCTCCTTTGAATTCCGAACCCACGAGGCCACCGCCGCTACAAAAAGCTTGCTTGAAAGCTGGTCGCCATTAGCGACACATGCGTCCCCAACGGTGGTCGCAGTTCGAACGCCTTCGGCTCCCGCGAAAAATTCCATAACCTGACCAGCCGCCAGTCGGCGCGGCGCTCCTCGGCAACCGCAAGCTCATTGCGAGAGATGTGAAACGGTGTCCGTTCCCAGCCATTCGTGGTCTTCACTTCGATCAGCCGATCACTGCCGTCCGTGTCGAAGCTCAGGATATCATAGCCGGCCCCGTCACCATCTACATGCGACACCCAGCGTATGCGCTCGGCGAGATCGGTTCGGCCGGCTGCGAGTAGATTGGCGCGTTCATGCGCGAGGATGCGCTCCTCGCCGGCCCGACCCAGAGCCCGATTGCGGGCATCACGCTCTGCTACATCGTACTTCCGGGCGATGGCGGTCATCTGCTCGAGTTCGTCGGGCGGCGGCGCGTTGCTGTGCGTCGGTGGCGGGCCGATCCACAACATTGCCTCCTCCCGAAGCGCTGCCGGTGATGGCCCCATCGCTATCCGCACGGCCGGTGCGAGCCAAGCCGGATGATGCTGGAGCCAGCGCACCACAGCATCGACCAGCGAAGCCTGGAAATTGAAGGCCGGCTTGTAAACCGGAATCCAGTCTTCACCGAGGCCCTTGAGCACGGCGCTGATATTCTGATGTTTGTATTCGATCGAGCCGCGCGGCCGGCCGATCATGGCCTGAAGGCGACGGTTATGTTCGGCCTTGCTGTATGCGCGCCCGACGATGTCGGCGGCGAGCATTGCAAAAATGGTCCGTGACGATCGCATCGTTCTGCTCGTCCGTCCAATCACCGGCCATTGGCGTGCTCACCCGAGGCGGCAGGGCGCAACATGGTCAAGACAGCGGCCGGATTGGTCATAGCGCGCGGGCCGCTGCGGCCCTTGGACCAAGAAAGGATGCGAGGGCAGCACACACGCTGGCTAAGCTGCCTGGGTCGGCGCCGAGATCGCGCTTGAACGCCTCCCATTGCTGCACCTTGGCGGGATCCTCACCAAAATCGGAAGTGAGGGCGTCCGGAAGCTGTTCCGGGATGATCGTCTCGCGGCGCTCGAACGTCGCCCTGATCGCACGGGCCAGCCGGTCATCTTCGAACGAAAAGCTCGTGGCGAGCAGCCAGATGTCGTAGAAGTCTTTCATGCGGCTGTTGGCGATGCCCAGCATCACCATCGCTTGAAACTTCTCGGCAACCACGGTCCTCACGTGGGTATGCCTTGATGGTTGCTGGTGGAAAATCAAGGAGGGTTGGGTACGTGACATCTTCGGTACCAGGAGTGATGACGTCCCCGAAGCCCACATCAATCTGAAGCGGGATTCTGGCGTTTTGAATTCGCGCGACGACTCGCAGCCGAATGCCCTGGTACTCGTCTTCCTCCTTGATCTGTTCTGCGACGATCGAGTCCATATCGAAGTTCAGGCCGTCATCGTCAACGTCGGTCGCGCACACGTCCCGCAACAGGGCCTCAAATCGGTTGAGAGTGGGCTCGCCGTATCCGAGCAGATCCAGATCGCGCGTTGGTCGATGCGGCCGGTTAGTCCAGAGTTGAAACAGTGCGGCTCCCTTCAGTACGAAGACATTCCCATGCTCCGATTGCGACAGTCGATAGAGCAATCGCTCCAGGCCATAGCGGGTCAGGACGTACTGAAATTCTTCCCCTCGTTCTTTAGCCACGTTCAGCAGTCGTTGGCGAACTGAGGCGGCGATGTTGGTTGGCTTCCCGTGCGTCACGTCATCGACTCCATATACGGCCGCATGACATTCGACATCCGGCACACTTTCGCGGCTTCCCAAAGCTCGTCCATCGTGGCCTTACGCTGTTGCCAGCAATCTCGCAGTGCCTGTGTGGCAACGTCGATTCCAATCTTGTTGCGATACTTGAAGCAGTCGACCACGGTCTTGGCCGCTGAGTAGACTTGGATTTCGGTCTTTCCGACATTGTGCTTCTCGACACCGTACTTGAACGCTGTATCCGAGAATCGGACAGCCCGAACGGCCGGATAGTCGACCTTGGGAATCCTGGCCGTTCGGCTGATGGCGATCCAAACCTCATGCGGCATCTCGGTCGTCAGTTCGTGAACCTGAAGGGCTGAAAGCAGGCAGATGACGCTGTGGGGGATGCGTTGTGCCACCTCGGCCAGCGACTGGAACGCCGTGAAATCGGTGTCGGCTGCGAAGTAGATCCCTCGGCCAGAACGGAGTAGAACACCTTCCTCGACAAGACGGCTTAGGTAACTGCGTGGGATGCCTTCGGAAGTCAGATCACGCGCCCGCAGGATCTGGCGCTTCTTTAGCAGTGCGAGGATTCTCTCCCGGTGATTCTGGGCCATCGCTTTTCCTGGTACGTTTTGCACTCACTTATCAATATGTGGTAGCGTTTTGTACCATGGCCAGTGATCGGGAGCAAGACTGTTCGGCTCAGGCAACATCCCCAGTAACTCGCAAAATGGCCAGGCTCGCTGTGCTGAAGCGTGATCTTGAATGGATACAAGGTTCTTGAAGACTCTGACGTTTTCTTGGAACGGGGGTGAGCTGTTGGTGCGTTCAGAAAGATTGGCTTGAGCAAGAATACGGGCGGAAGGGGACTTCCAAATCAGCAAAGTCACGAGACAACGACAGACCGTCACCTCAACCAGCGCCACCGCTGCCGGGTTCGGAGCAGTCAACCGACGCCGCATCGTCGTCCGAGTCGCCGCTACCAAACCAGATCGTTTTTCTGCAGGAGAGAATCCGTACTCTTGAGCGAGAGAAGAAGGAAGAAGCTGCACGAGCTGACAAGAGGGAAGGGGAATTCTTCAAGCAACTCGCTGTGAAAGACCGTCAAATTGACAAATGGGATGAAATCACGCAAGGGATCGCCAGGGGGCTGGCCACTGGGCAACTCGTACCCAGTTTGCTCAGTAACGAATCCCACACGGCACCAGATCGCCCATCACCGAACTTTTGCGGAACGGGGCGTCGATCACGGAAGTCAAGGAACTTGCCCGCCACAGCGACGTGCGGATGACGATGAAGTACGCGCACATCGGTATCCACGACCAGGTCAAGGCTCTTGAGCGATTACCTTGGCAGTGTTCTGACAGTGTTTCAGATGTCGTTGATTGTCAGAAGACGTCATCTAGTGACACTAGGAAGGAATCCCCTGCTTTCCCTAGAAACGACACAACCCCCGTCAATGACAGGGGTTGTCGCCAGATTTCAGTGTCTGGCAGTGATTGTCAGGAGTGGAGGCGGCCACAAGGACTCGCAACGGGTCTCGAAAGTGGGCTCGGCCGAGTTTCAAGCGACTTCGTTGCCTGAAATCCAAGTTGTAAATGAGTAATCTGTTCGTTCGAGTTTTTTGACTGCACGAGTCAGATGACTTCGATGCCAATGCGGATCGGATTCTCCGCTGCCTCGACGACGCCGGGAAACAAGGTGTGCAGATCCTCTGTTTTCCGGAAACGCAAACTGTCGGCTACCGCGTTGGCATCACGGAACCGCGCGCGCCGGTGCCGGTTGAACGGCTGGACGAATTGCACGCGACAGTCGCCGAGCGTTGTCGGGTCCTGGGAATGGCCTGCGTGCTGGGCACCGAGACTCCCTCGGAATCCGATCCCGCCCACGACAAGCCGTACAATTCGGCCCTAGTGATCAACGAGCATGGTCGCGTTCTCGGCGTGCATCACAAAACCAAACTCACGCCCCGCGATGCCCTGGCATACAAGCCGGGCAACTCCATCGAGACGTTTGAGTTATGCGGGGTCAAGGTCGGGGTCGTGATTTGTTTCGAGGCACTACGCTTTGCCGAAACGACCGCCGAGTGCGTGCGTCAGGGAGCGCAGCTCGTGCTGCACCCTCAAAACAACACGACACATCCGAACGACTGGAAGATCCCGCTGCATCACGCCATGATCACGACTCGCGCCGCCGAAAACACCATCTGGTTCGCCTCCTGCAACGCTTGTCTGATTCCACACCAGAATTCCCGATCCCTGGTGATCACCCCGGACGGGCAAGTGCACGCCCAGACCGAACTGAAGCGAGAAGAGCTGCTCGTGACCGAGATCGACGTCGACCAGGCGACCCAGGCCATGTTCAAGTTTGACATGGAGCACTGCGAGGAGGCTCTGTTGCGCGTTCTTGGAGACACTGAGTAGGGTTCTCATGAATCGAAACGTGATCGATTGTCACACCCAAGCGGTCGCAGCTCCGCGGCACTAGGAATAATTCGGAGTAAG
>JADFIX010000168.1 GCA_022566435.1 Planctomycetota bacterium | reverse complement strand
GTGGCGACCGAAGCCCTGGAAATCTCCTGCGACGACGGCGTGGATAACGACTGCGACGGGTTGGTCGACTGCGATGATCTCGACGCGTGCGGCCCACGCCCCGTAGGCCCGTGTGTGGCCGGAGACGCCGATTGCGATTCAGACGCGGACCAGGCCGACTACGCGGCGCTAACCGACGATTTCGGCGGTCCCGGTGTCATTATACTCGGTTGTTCCCCTTTTGATGTCGATCTCGATCTAGACCTGGACCTGCTCGACGTCGCCGCTTTTCAGAATGCGTTTTCTGCCATCAAGTAGCGGCGCCAAGCAGCGGCAGGGCGACACCGGTGTGGCATCGTTCGGGTCCTCCGGCACGCTGGTTCTCTTCGCAAAGACCAACTTACCGGATTCTCGAGCGATGCTTAATCTTCGCTCAACGCACCCTTCGACAGGATCATCCTCGACAACCATGAGCCTTCCCGAGCCCCTGTAGCTCCGTCGCCCTCGGCGTCGGTCTCACAAACCACGACCGATGCTGAGGGCGGCGGGGCGGAAGGGGTTCCCCCTGCCAGCTGGTCGTGCGGCCAACCACGAACGGAATTACCATCTGAAATTGCCCCAGTTCGGGTTCGAAGAGCAATCCCTGATGGGCGAACGGCTGGTCGATCATGTCCGCACGACGAAGCGGTCAAGAACATTGCCCCCCGCAGATATTAAGACAATTCCGAGGCGATCAAGCCCCAAGGCATAGACCATGATCAAATCTGCATGGTGGAAATCTACAATTGGCGTATAGTTGAGCAAGCGCGTTCGCAATTCCTGGTACTTGTCCTTAGTGAAGAGTTTGTAGTTCTGGCCGATGCGTTGAACCACGACGTCACGGGGGCAGACCTTCAGACACACGTAGATGAAAGTGCCATCCGGCGAACCGAGGAGAGAGCGCTACGCCAAGGAGCACAATGACCCCCGTCCCGACCAAGACCCTGGACGACCATCTTCTGTGGAATAGGCGCGCTGCCATTGGACGACCGCTCACTACCAGCATCCACCTGGGCAATCAGGCGAGGGCGGATAGTCCTCGAAATCACAGCAATCTGCACAATCCTTCAAGATACCGCCCCCGATCGACCCGCATCCCGAACCTGTGGCATCGGCTTCGAGATCGTCAAGCCAGTCACGCGATGGAGGTATCTCCTGGAGTATACTGGCCGCGGTAGCCGTACCCGGTGGACACCATTTCCTCAACATGCATGCAGCCACACAGTGATCGTGACTCCGGGGTGGAAGTTGGAAGAGGTCGGCGGCACGGTCGTACCATTGATGAGCTGGATCGGCTCGTCAATCGTCACCAGCTCAATCTCAGGAAAAAAAAGCCAAGGAACACCGGTCGCCGTAAGGTCCATCTCGGCATGAAGAGGATCTTCGGCAAAGATGTTTGTCTCCGTGTTGAGGAAAAAGAGATCCGCGTTTACCGGCAGCACGGCGCCGAACGTGCCGCCCTGGTCAATGCTGTGATGAATCGACATTTCTCCTATGGGTTACTGCACGCCGGTCGGGAGCTGAGCTTCTACAAGAAACAGTGTCTCCTGGCCGTTGATCATGATCGTAATCCGCTCCACGCTGACGAGACTCAGGGCGATGATTTGAATTGGCGTCGTGGCCATGTCACCTGTTTGCTGAAGTGACATATCATCCGTGCGTTGAACAATCGTGTCGTTCAGCCCGAAGTCGAACACATCCATCGGCGCCAGGCCTGGATTATCATTTAGCGGCAGACCCTGAAACGTCACGGTGCCATCGAAGGCCTCGGAGCCGGGACCAAAGAAACCCGCGGGAATCGGTGCGTCGGCGAAGCTGTGCGTGGAATGTCCGCCTCCCGGTGTGGACCAGAGATCAGAACCCGCCAAAATCACCTGCTGTCCAAAGGCATCGCTGGCGAGCAAGGTCGAAGAAACGAGCACGACTGCTGCAAGATTCCGAAAACGTCGCGCGCCAACGCCATTCGCATTCGCGCTTCTATCTGTCATCGTAATGTCTCCATTATGGACGAATGAGTGACTGCCGTGTTTGAGAACCGTCATCGCGGCGCGGCGCGGCGCTACGACCGATAACCAAACGAGACGTGTCGGTCGATACGCCTTGCCTCAATGATTCGGTCAATGCACGCCCGGCCACGTTTGAGAAGATGGCTCGTTCCTCGGCGATACGAACGAACGACATAGCGCCTGAACAACGTCACCTAGAATAACGTCGAGCTTCAAGCCCGACAATCATCAGCCGCACTGACCGGTGCCGCCTGGTTGTTTGGTGTGGTGAGTGGTTTCCATGCGGCAACCATACAAGTCTGCCGCCCCGAGACCGTATGAATTAAACTGAAACAGGAATTTGGGCGTATACAGTGTAATTCAATCGGTGCTTGTCGTGCCTGCACGCGACGGCTATGACGTGGTTCGAACCGATGGTGCGACGCGCGGTTTGCGGACAAGCTACGGTCGGATTGACGTTTCGTTTACGCGTTCGGCGCTTTCAGCTTGCCCGCGGCCGTCAAGTAAGATTCTGAATTCTTGGCACGAAAGTTGCGGCGATTTGGCTCTTGCGAAATCACTGGGAGGCGCAAGTGTCGTTTCGTCCATCGAATGTTGGTTGGCTCGGCTTCGTCGAACCCGAGTCGGTGTTGAAGGAATGCGTTCTGGTGCCGGCGATTCTGTATGGCTCCGTGTCGCAGGATCGTTCGTGGCCGCAGCCTCGACCGAGGCATCGGAGTGCATTTCAGGGTGATGGACAAGCCCTGATACGTGTGCCATACTCGGCCCGTAGGCGTAGGACTCAGCCGCTGATGCAAAGATCGGTCGCGGGCGCGTGTGACACGCGGTCTACCATACATAGGACGTCGAGCCTCATGAGCATTCTCGTAGACGCGGAAACGACGATCATTTGCCAGGGCATCACGGGCAAAGCCGGGGCGTTCCACACGGCCGCCTGCATCGACTACGGCGCCACGATTGTGGGCGGCGTTTCTCCGGGAAAGGGTGGCACGCAGTCGGAGCACGGTTTGCCGGTCTTCAATACGTGTCACGATGCGGTTGCGGCGACGGGGGCTGATGTCTCCATGGTTTTCGTACCCGCACCGTTTGCGGCGGATGCCGTCTTGGAAGCGGCGGACGCCGGCTGTTCCCTGATCGTACTGATCACGGAGGGCGTTCCCACGTTGGATATGGTGCGGGTCAGGGAGTACCTCGATCAGAAGGGGACGCTTTTGATCGGTCCGAATTGCCCAGGGATCATCACCCCGGGTGAATGCAAGATCGGAATCATGCCCGGCTACATCCACAAGCCGCGCGAAAACGGCGCAAAAACGGTCGGGATCATATCGCGGAGCGGCACTCTGACGTATGAGGCGGTCTGGCAGTGTACGACGCGCGGTATCGCGCAGTCGACCTGTGTCGGCATCGGCGGCGATCCGGTCAAGGGGCTGAATTTCATAGAGCTCATCGAGATGTTCGAGAACGATGAGGAAACCGACTCTATTATCATGATCGGCGAAATTGGAGGCAGCGACGAAGAGGACGCGGCGAAGTACGTGGAGCACCATGTCACCAAGCCGGTCGTCGCCTTCATCGCGGGGCAAACCGCGCCACCTGGAAAACGAATGGGGCATGCTGGTGCCATCATCAGTGGCGGCGAAGGAACGGCACAGTTGAAGATCGCTGCATTGACGGACGCCGGGGTGACGGTCGCGGACTCCCCCGCGAAAATCGGCGAGACTCTCGCGGCGATTCTTTGAGGGCAATCTCGCACAAACACGCGGCACGCATCGTCTTGACGCCTGTGGCGACCAGTCGCAAATTCTGAACGGCGGTATGATTTCTGATGGCGGACGAACACCAGCCGGAAGAGCTTGAGCTACGCGCCGACGCCGCGTTCGCCGCGGATGGAATTCCCATGGCTCGTCCCGTCGCGATCGCCGACGGGGCTGTTTCTGTCGAGCCTGTGCATGAGATTTTCTTGGCGGATTCGTCCCGTAGGGCGGTCTGCGTGGATATTGTCGTTGTCCTTCTGGGGCTTGTCGCACTGGAGCTGCTTTCGGAAATCGCGATATCCTTCGCCACCGGAATCGGCGAACTGCCGGATGACGCGGCGAAATCCGACATCAACAAAATAATGATCATGGCGGTCATGCCGGCACGCGCGGCGATCGTGACAATTGTGGTGGCGCTGGTCCTATCGTGGCGGAACCAGTCGTTGCGGTCCGTGGGAATATCCACCGAGCGTTTGGGCGTGAACCTATTGCTCGGCCTTGTGTCGCTGGGAATCGCGAGCGGTTTTATCTTTTCGTGGGGGGTGGCCCTGCAGTTCTTCGCGCCGGCGACGGCACAGTCGTTCGCTGAAAATGCGGACGCGATTATGAGCTTTCTTCCGCGGCAAGCTCCGATTCATTTCGCGTGGATGTTCTTGGCGGTCGGCCTTTGGGAGGAACTTTTTTTTCGCGGTTTTTTAATGACACGTCTACGGCGGCTGACGGGCGGCTGGACGTGGGCGGCAATCGCGAGTTCGATATTGTTTGTCGTGCCCCATGCGATCGACCAGAAAGCGATTGCACTAGTGCCGATCAGCATTCTGGCTGCGGTCTTCTGCTTGGTGACGATTTGGCGACGTTCGATTGTCCCCGCCATCGTCGCGCATTGGCTGTTCGATTTTTCGACGTTCCTTTTTCTTTACTACTTTGCAAGCGGTGATTCATGGCAGTAGCGAAACGGGGGCGCGAATCGCGGAGCTGGTCCATCATGCCGATCGCGGGGATTGATTACGATGAAATCGCCAAAGTGTGGCGTGAGGCGGGCCTATCCGTCCGGCGAAGCGGTCGGGATGCCCGGCCGGCGTTCGTGCAGCAGCTATCGCATTTTCCGGACCAGTATTTGAAGGCCGTGACCTATGGGCGGATCGTCGGTGTTGTTTTCGGCACGCACGATTGGCGAAAAGGCTGGATCAATCGGTTGGGCGTTTTGCCCGAGTATCGGCGGCGTGGTGTGGGTACTGCGCTTGTACTGGCATGCGACAAGGCCATTCGGGGGCACGGGATCGGAATCGTGTCGGCCCTCATCGACGAGGGCAACCACGCATCTGCCGCGTTTTTCGAGAAAATGGGTTATCTGACGGACGTCCCGGTGATGTACTATCGAAAGCTGGATCGGTCGGACATCTAGGTAGCCCGGTCTCTTGCCGGGAAAAGCGGTGGCAACGACGAGCGGTCGGCCCAGCTCTGCTTGCTCATTCTTGCCGAACACAATACTTTACATTGAGAGGCGATCCTGCTAGGGTGTCGTTGGCGACGTAACCCACGGATAGCTTGCCCACTTATGCACAATCATCCTGATCTTCCCAAGGCGTTCGCCGAACTCGGTATCGAGACTCGCTTTCTCCAGGCTCTCCGCAAGATGGGGTTCGTGGAGCCGTCTGATATCCAGAAGGTCTTGATTCCAGTCGCACTGGAAGGGAAGGACATTCTTGGGCAGGCGAGAACCGGTACGGGCAAGACGGCGGCCTTTGGTTTGCCGATTTTGCAGCAGTTGGATCCGTCCGGGAGATTGCAGGCCATATGCCTGGCGCCGACGCGCGAGTTGGCTGTTCAGGTGACAGCGGAATTGCATCGGCTCTCGGAATTCGCCGGCCTGCATATGGTGGCCATTTACGGGGGGCAAAAGGTCGCGACGCAACTTCATTATCTCGGTAAGAAACCGCATTTCGTGGTGGGCACGCCGGGGCGCGTGCAGGATTTCATCAACCGCCGGGTGCTCGATATGCAGGGGGTGCGTTTCGTCGTGTTGGACGAAGTGGACCGCATGCTGGACATCGGCTTTCGCGACGACATCCGGAACATTCTTAGCCGGGTGACCGGAAAGCATCAGACCATCTTCGTTTCGGCGACGATCGAAGGCGAGATCAAACGGCTGTCCAAAAGGTACATGATAGATGCGGTCGAAGTCGACGTTTCAAGAGACCAGCTGACGGTGGACGAGGTCGATCAGTCCTATGTGACGGTCGAGCGACCTGAGAAATTTCGGCTGCTGCATAAGATTCTGAAACGAGACGATCACCCGATCACCATCGTGTTTACCAATACCAAAGCCGCCGCCCGCAAGCTGGCAAAGAAGTTGTACGACGGCGGTATCGATGCCAAGGAGATCCACGGCGACCTGATTCAGCGGAAGCGCGACAAAGTGATGGATCAGTTCCGCCGTCACAAAATCCGCGTCCTGGTGGCGACGGACCTCGCGGCGCGGGGGATCGACGTCAGCAAGATTTCGCACATTATCAACTACGACATACCGGTCGACTCGGAGGTTTATGTGCACCGCATCGGTCGAACGGCGCGAATGGGCCAGGAGGGTGTGGCAATTTCCTTCATTTCGCGAGACGAGGGCCAACTGCTCACCAATATTGAAATGCTGATCAACCGTGAGGTGCCCGAAAAGAGTGTCGATGGATTCGTGTCACGAGCGCCGGAAGATCCGGCGGAGAAAGCGCCCGAGCGGAGACCGGTTTCCCGAAACGAGGCGCCCGTCCACGCGACTGCCGATTCCGCACCCTCAAAAAAGATGCCCCGCAAGACGCTCGGTAGCCGGTTCAAGCCGGCACGCGGTCGAAGACGGCTATAGCGCCCGCAATGGCAGCGAGGTGCGACACAGGTCACCTGCTCTTCATATGATAGGACGATTCGGATACAGTTGCATTACTTGTTGCCGTGATCGGAGATTCAGGGAATTCGTATGGACAGGCCAAGCCGCAATATGACGGATAGTCCTTTCGCCCAAGACGCGCCGAGTACGGAAGATTCAGAATCCAATCAGGCGAATCGTCATCGGGTTCGGCGGCGGGTGTCGGGTCGGCGCTTGGACAAGTATCTGCACGGGCGGTTTCCGCGAATTTCCCGCACCACGATCCAGCGCTACATTAAGCAGGGCCTGGTGACGATCAACGGCATGCCGACCAAGGCGAGCTACGAGCCGTCCAGCGGCGACCTGGTGGAGGTGATCTTACCGCCACCGCCGCCCAGCGGGATCGTGCCGGAAGATATCCCGCTGGACATCATCTACGAAGATGAATGGCTGCTGGCGATCAACAAGCAGGCGGGCATCATCTGTCATCCGGCCAGAGCCACGCAAACCGGCACGATTGTCCACGCTGTCGCGTTTCACACTCAAACGTTGAGCCGCGGCAGTGAGCCGTTCCGGCCTGGAATCATGCACCGCCTCGACAAGAACACCACGGGCATCATGATGATCGCCAAATGCGATGAGGCGCATTG
>JADFIX010000167.1 GCA_022566435.1 Planctomycetota bacterium | reverse complement strand
TCCGCCCCCCAGACCGACGTCGGCCCCTGGGATTCCCGCGGTGTTCCCCACAAACGTGCAGTTTTCGAAGCGCGGTTTGCTCTCGACCGAGCAGGTACTGTCAGCGCTATGTCCGGTCCACGCACCGCCTCCGTCGCCGTCGGTCGCATTGTTGACAAAAGTGCATCCGCGAACCCTGGCACTTCCGCTTTGAATGAGTAGACCGCCGCCACGCACGCCGCTGAAATTATCGCGGATGATGCAGTTCTCCACGACCGCCTGATCCGCGTGAATGTTGATTGCCCCATGGTGGGATGACCAGTTGTCCTCGACGATGCAATTACGGATCGTAGGACCACCGGGGATGCACATATCGAATCCGCCGCGAATGTGGATCGCGGGGCCCTGGTTGGTGATCGTGCCCGCCGGACCTGTACCGTCGGCGTGGCCGCCGCTGATCGTAAACCCGCCGAAGATCACGCCGAACGCCGACGGATCGTCGTAGGTCACCACGTGGTAGCTATTGTCCGAGCGATTGGCGAACGAAGGCGCGTCGTCTCCCGTGAGGTCGCCGCTGAGTATGGTCTCGTGCGCGACAGGGTCTCGCTCATTGGGGTTAGGCGCCCCGCATCCGGCGTAGCCACCCTCGAGGTTGATCAGTTGAAACGTCGCTGTTCGGTCGCCGGTACCAGGTACGCGTGCCCCGCCGACAGGTTGATACCCTCCGTCGGGCATGTAGGTGCCCTCTGCCACCCGTACCAACACGCTTGATCCTGCGAATGCCAGAGCCTCCTGTAGAGTCCGGAACGCATTGCACCAACTGGAGCCATCGTGCGGCGAATCCGTGGCATCCGCATCGACGAAGTAAACCTGGCCGTTGGCCGTCGAAACGCCGATGGAAATCGTCAAAGCGGATATCGCCAGCAAACGTGTCTTGTTCGTTAGGATCATCTTTCTCTCCTTCTGAACGAAATTGCCCATTTGTCGTATCAGGAGGCATCATTGTACCGAAATGCCGGCCCGATTCCAACCCCGTTCGGACAGTCAGGGCGATGATACAGGCTCTTAGCCGCCCAGTCCGACCTGTTTCCGCTTGGCAGAGTGCGGTGGGGGCGTTTTCCCCTTTTTACGGTACAGTGCCGATCGACGGAGGAAGTTTCCGATAGGAAAACTCGCTCTAACATCCAATTGAGGAGATGTCGTCAGTCCGTGGCGTATTGCGCGCCGCCCCCACAGCCAGCAACAGCCAACCGATGAGGAAGAACACGCCGCCGATCGGCGTGACCGGACCCAGCCAGCGCCAATTCAAAAGCGTCAGGCCGTAGAGGCTGCCGGTAAACAGCACAATGCCAATGAGCATGCAAATCCCGGCGGCGCGGACCGCGCGTGACGGACGCGCGTGACAGACACTCGCCACCGCAAGCAGCGCCAGTGCATGGTACATCTGATAGCGCACGCCGACGTCGAAGGCGTTCATGGCGTCCGCATCGAGAGTGCCTTTTAGCGCATGCGCACCAAAGGCGCCGGCGGCCACGGCCAGAAATCCATTGAGCGCGGCGATCGCAAGCCATTTCGTATTCATTCTGTTTTCCCGTTTCAGGCATTCACGACCCGATTCGCGGCGTGTCGTTCGACTCGGCGGCGTCACGACTGGTGCCCGGTACGTCAATGAATTCGTCGTCGCCCCCAGCGGCGCCGCCTTCGTAGCGGGTGAACACCTCGCCCGGTCCTTGATGCATGATGACCACGCGTTTCTTGATCGCCGCGGCTAGGCGTTTTCTGATCCACGCACGGCAGGGCGGAATCAGTAGGGCGAACCCAAACAGGTCCGTCAGAATTCCCGGCGTCACCAGCACGACGCCCGCCAGCAGAATCAGAAAGCCATCCACCATGGCCCCGGTCGGGGCCTCGCCGCGTGCCATCTCCGCTTGAATTCGACCGAACGCTTTCAGGCCTTCCCGCCGCGCGAGCCAGGCGCCCAACATGCCGGTGACCAGTACCAGCGCGATCGTCGCACCCCACGAAAACCGCTCTGCGAGTCTGAGTAAAATGGTCAGCTCGACGATGGGTACGATGGTCAGCAGGAGCAGAAGACGTAGAAACATGCTTGAACTCACCCATCTAGCGCTGGAACATTCGACCTCGCAATTCTCAAAACGGTCGCATGACCGCAACGACCGATAAGAGTACGGACTTCGCCGCCCTGCGTCTACGACAGGTCTCGCAACTCAGTATGAGGCTACGGGGTTCCGATAGAAAACCTATCGGACGTAGCCAAACGCGCAACCCCTTCTACCGTCAGTGCGCAGCCATAACTCATACGGTTCCCCGAGCAACGATTGATGCCCGACAACAACAACGCCCCATCGCGCCTCTTCCATTCGCCGCTTGATAAGTGGGATGTCTGGTTGGTTCTCGCCGCCCTGATCGCCACGGGATTCGTCCTGGGCAAGGACATTTCCGTCGGCGGGCTGCGAGACAGCGATACGGCGGTACACGCGATGGACGGCGTGCTGATTCACGACTGGATCGCCGCGGGCCCCAGCGCGTGGGTCGAGCCGATGCAGTTCGCCGAAGTGCAATACGGTCACTATCCATGCCTGGGCATCGGACGCCATTATCCGCCTGCGTTCGCCATCGTCGAGGCGGGGTTCTTCGCGGTCTTCGGCATTTCGCCGTTCACCGCGCGACTCACGGTCGTGTTCTTCGGACTGTTGGCTTGCAGCGGCACCTACCTGTTTCTGCGTACGCTCGAGGATCGACCGACGAGCCTGCTGGGAAGTGTGATTCTCATGACGCTTCCGGCGGTGACGACGTGGGGACGGCAGACCATGCTGGAGGTTCCGATTCTGGCTGCGCTGGCGTGGGGGGCGTTCGGCTTTTCGTGGTACCTGACACACCCTTCACGGCGACGATTCGCCGTGCTGTTGATACTCGCCGCATCGGCGATGACATTTCGCCAAACCGGCGTTTTCCTCCTCAGCGCGATAGCCCTGGCGCTATTTGTCGCCGTGCAACGAAAGCGCGTGCCGTGGGGGCATTTTTTGGTATGTGCGGGGCTGGCCATCACCGCCATCGCGGGAATCACGTTCTCCTTCGGGGGTGCGGCGGCGAAGATGTTCCGCGGTCGGCCCTCTTTCTCGTCGCTCTGGGGCTTCGACGCGCTGACTTACTACTTTCGTCATCTTCCCGATTCGACGGGCTGGTGGATACTCGCCACCGCGATCGTAGGTGCAGTTCTCTGTATTCGTAGAGACAGGGTGAAGGGATCCTTTCTCCTCGCCTGGTTGTTGGTGGCGTACGTCATGTTGTGTGCGGCCGACTTGAAGTATCCTCGTTTCTTCTTCGTCGGACTGTTTCCTTTCGCGATATGGTCGGCGTTGGCGATCGGCTTCGTCTTGCGAACCCTGGGCGAATCGCGGCTACGACACATGGCCGTCGGTCTCGTCTGTGCGGTCCTGTGCGTGAATGCCTTGAGGCAACAGATACAATACCATTCCGACTACGGCGCGGTGGTTGCGGCCCATCGCGACAAGATAGAGAATCGTGCCGTGCTGTTCGGGGGCACACGGGATATTCATTTCGTCTTCGCCGTTCGCCAGCACCTGCCCTGGCGTAGCACGGTCGCCATCCGAACCAGCAAGTTGCTCTACTCGTGCAATACCCACCCGTCGGTCGACTTTCAAGCGCTCGTTGACTCGCCGGACATGCTTTCCAATACCATGCAACGATACGCGTTCGGCGTTGTCATCACCGATCGCAGCAACCACCTACACATTCCGCAAGAGGAGTTTCTGAAAGACTACCTGCGAAGCGGCGCCCATTACGTTCATGTCGCGGCCCATGACATGCGGATGGACGGCGAATGTTCCGCCCGAGACTCGATCGTGGACGTGTACCAACTCGCCGGGCCGCGCGACCGTCTCGCCGACTACATCGACATTCCGATACCACGGGCCAATCGCACGGTTCGGCTCAATCTCGAGGCCGATGCCGGGTAGCCTCCATTCTCCGCACTCATTCCGATGGTCGGCGTCGTCCCGGAAATATCGGTCCTTGACGGCGAAAAGAAGCCGCCACTCCCGCAAATACGGGTGTCGGGTGCCAATGACTATGTTCATCGTGATGGATCAAAGGCCGATATTAACTTGGATAGATGCTAGAACACTCTGATCACAACCGCGCATGCGGTCTAGAGACCTGATGCTGTTTAACTCGATCGCATTTCTTGTTTTCTTACCGGTCGTGTGGACGAGCTACCACGCGCTGCGGACGGCGAACACGCGAATCTACCTGCTGCTCGCCGCGAGCTACGTATTCTACATGTGGTGGCGCGTCGATCTGGCTGCCCTGTTGGTCCTGTCGACGGTAACGGATTACCTGTGCGGCCTCTCGATGGAACGCTGGTCGGGGCGGCGCGCCCGGCGGATCGCCCTCGCTGTTAGCCTGACGGTCAATCTTTCCCTGCTCGCCACGTTCAAGTACTGGAAATTTTTCGCCGGTCAGTTTACGTCGCTTGGCGGCCTGTTCATGCCCGGCTTCGAGTTTCCCATGCTCGACCTCGTGCTCCCTATGGGCATCTCCTTCTACACGTTCCAAACCATCAGCTACACGATCGAAGTGTTCAAAGGGCGGATTTCGCCGGAAAAAAATCTGGCGCGTTTCGCGTTGTATGTTTCGTTCTTCCCGCAGTTGGTGGCCGGTCCGATCGAGAGACCCTCGAGATTGCTCCCACAGATCCGCGCGCCGCGAGAGGCGGATGCCCCGGCACTCGTCGCAGGACTTCGCCTGATACTGTGGGGCATGTTCAAGAAGGTCGTGGTCGCCGATCGCTTGGCGATCTACGTCGACCTGGTCTACGACGAACCGGGGGCACACAACGGTGCTCAGCTTTCCCTGGCCACCGCGTTTTTCGCGATGCAGATCTACTGCGATTTCTCCGGATACTGCGACATCGCGATCGGATGCGCGAAGACGCTCGGTTTCGACCTGATGAATAATTTCCGGCGGCCCTACCTGGCGTGGTGCCCGACGGAATTCTGGCGTCGCTGGCACATCTCGCTCTCCACCTGGTTTCGGGACTACGGGTACTTCCCGCTCGGCGGCTCGCGTCGAGGTGGCGCACGTGGCGCCGTGGCCCTGGGATTGACGTTCCTGGTGAGCGGATTGTGGCATGGGGCCAACTGGACGTTTGTCGTTTGGGGCGCGATTCACGGTGTACTCGTTCTCTTGGAACGGCTTTTCCGCCATGTCGCCCACGTGGAGTCTCGGGCAGCGCCTGCCGGCGCCGGCACGCGGCTTCTGGGAACGGTGGTGACATTGTCTCTCGTCGGAATCGCCTGGGTGTTCTTCCGCGCGGATTCGATCTCCTCCGCATGGTACGTCATCACTCACCTGTTTACAGACATGACAACGGCAGGGATTTCGTGCGGGCTCTACGCGCCGCACCTCCTGACGTCCGTGGCGCTGATCTCGGTCGTATTGGGTTTCGATGTGTGGGAAGAATGGCAGTCGCAATCGGGCGACCTACCGCTCTGGGATACCATGCCGGCGGTCGTTCGCTGGGGCGGATATTGGTCGCTCGCGACGATCACGCTTCTACTCGGACAACTGAGCGGTACGCAGCAGTTCATCTACTTCCAGTTTTGACGACCCGAAAGTCGCTCGGCACCTCGGCCAAATAGGTTTGTCCCAAGGCGTCGAGACCGCTCAACAAACCGCCGTCCCGCCACCGGCTGGGGATTCAGACGCCTACCGTTCTATTAATACTGCCGAGCCGCAGGTCCGAGAATAGAGCTATTTCGTGGACTCTGATAAAGTACATGTTTTTGCCGTGCATAAGACCTGACACGCCGGCAGTCACGTCCGTTCACGCGCGGATTGCATTTTCAAGATGGACAAATTCCAGCTTGGCTGCTTTTTGCGGTTGCCGGATCACGCTGAATCGAACCTTTCGATTGTCCGATAGTTTTTTTGGAGGATGATCTGTCCGCGTTCTGCGTCAGCGGCGCTGCGCGTAGGCGAAAACCAGGTATGTCGAAGTATTATGCGTGAGTGGATGTTGGAATACCTGCGGTGCCCAGCGACGAAAGCCAAGCTACGTGTGGAGCAGGCAGTATGGCGAGGGAACGAGGTGCAGTCCGGCATGCTTGTCAGCCGCGACGGCACACTGGCGTATCCCATCATCGGCGGCATCCCGCGAATGCTGCCGGGCGTTCGAACCGAAGATGATCTTCGCCGCGTCTATGCAGATTCGTTCGGGTACCAGTGGACCCATTTCCAATGGGAGCGTGTGCTCGATGAGTCGGAGTACTTCGCCATCAGCGATCAAACACCGGACTCACTCCGCGAGAAAACCGTTCTGGACGCGGGCTGCGGAGGTGGCCGAGTATCCCGCGTCTTGGCGAAGCACTGTCGGCGTTTGATCGGGCTGGATTTCACCATTGCGGTCGATCGAGCCCGCACAAACACGCGAAGCCATTCCCAATGCGAATTCGTCCAGGGCGATGTCCTGCGACCGCCTCTTGCTAACGAGGCGTTCGACTACGTCTGGTGTCACGGCGTGCTGCATCACACATCCGATGCCCGCGCCGGTGTATGCGCCCTTGCCGGCGTCGTCAAACCGGGCGGCGAACTGCATATTGTTCTGTTCTTGAAAGCTTGGGCGCCCCTGCGAGCCACGGATGTCGCAACTCGGGCGCTCATTCGCCGCCTACCCTACGCGATCGGAGTGAAAGTGTGTAGAGTGATGGGGACGCTACGGCATCTACCCGCTGCGAGCTTCTGGAAACGATTCGTCTGGTTCAGTCTTCAACCGAGTGCCGAGTTGCGAACCTGCTGTAATTTCGACTGGTATATGCCGCGCTACCACCACGAACATACGGTCGATGAGGTCAGATCGTGGTTTCGCGACGGCGGATTCACTCGAATTCGTTACATAAACGGCTGGCCCTATGCAAACGCCGCCGTGCAGCGGACAGAACCGAGCTTCTGGCGACGAGCCAGACTGGGACAGCTCTTTGGCGTCGCGGCCCAGAAACAACTCACGGGCGCGGTTGCCACAAAGCTGCGAAGCGGTCTAATTCTCGACGCCGCACCCACGATCGCCGAGCAAGAATCGCCATGTCTGATGTGACCGCTACACGTGACAAGACCTGCGATGTTCTCCAGCCCGGGTATTTGCCCGGGGGCGGATACGGCGCGCTCGCGACGATTACGCTTTTGCTCGGACATGAGTGGCACGCAGCAGTCCATCCATTTCCAGGTTTGAATTTTTTGGCGTGATGTGACGAATCCATGGTCGATACGATCATACAAGACGAAACGTGC
>JADFIX010000166.1 GCA_022566435.1 Planctomycetota bacterium | reverse complement strand
CGCCTTCAGTATTCCGCTCGGTTGTCCCGTTTCGGATAACCCACGGGGCGCGAAGTACGCGAACACGACCCAAGACGTGATGATTCCGAGGAAGAAGAGTACGTAACGACGCGGACTCTGAGTCGGACGCGGCAAACGCGGATTGTCGTTGGACGTCGCCAAATGCGCTTTCCTGAACGGTCCTCGTGTATCGCCAACCTCAAATATGCGGGTTGACCAAGAGCCGGATCGCTCATGCTCGCCGTACTGAATGCGACCGGATCTCTAGCGTCACGCCTCGTAGAACCCCTTACCCATCATACGCGCATGGCAGGATTCAGAAAAGGGGGCTCAAAATGGGTCTGAAGTGGGGCCGACGGGAGAAACGCTTGGCGACGAGCCGATTCGGAGCGAATCGTCCCGGTTTAGGCGGACACCAGGCCCCGCCGCGCCCTGCCAGAGCCGCGCAACCTACTTCTGCGCCGCTTCGGAGAGTTTCTTTTCGATGAGCTGGCCCACGAGGTTCGGGTCGGCCTGGCCCTGCGAAATACGCATGACCTGCCCCCTAAGGAAGCCCGCCGCCTTTTTCGCTTTTTTCGGGCTTGTCAGCGCATCGCGCACGGCCTGCTCGCTTCCGGCAAACGCCTCGTCAACCCACGCCTGGGTGGCAGCCGAATCCCGCACTTGTATGAGCCCCAATTCTTTCGCGAGATGCTCCGGTGACTCAGCCCGATCGAGCATCGTTTCGGCCAACCGATTCGCAGCCGTCTTGTTGACGGTTCCGCGTTTCGTGATTGTCGCGAGCGCGGCCATCCGTGCCGCATCGACGCCCAGGTCGGTCACTTCGCCGTGACGGTCGTTGGCGAGCCGAAGCCAGACATTGACGAATTGTTTGCCGAGCACATCGGGCGGGGCGCCGGCCGAGAGGGCCGCGTCGAATAGATCGGCGGTGGGGCGGTGCCCGACGATCGTGTCGGCATCCTTGGTCGTCAGGCCGATTTCCTCGCACAGCCTCTTGCGACGCGCCAGCGGCAGTTCGGAAATACTCGTTTGAATCGACCTCACTAACTCGTCCGCCACCACGAGCGGGACAAGATCCGGATCGGGGAAGTAGCGGTAATCGTGCGCCGCTTCCTTACCGCGTTGGAATTCGGTGACTCCCTTGTCGTCGTTCCACCCCCGATTTTCATTCGGCGCCTCACCGAAGAGATATCTCGGATCGGCTTGCCACGCGATGACCTGCCGATCGTGCTCGTAATTCACCGCGTTTCGGACTGATCGAAAGCTGTTTAGATTCTTGACTTCCGAAATGGGTGTTTTGTGTTCATGGCCGTCTTGACGGATCACCACGTTCACGTTGGGCTCGAATCGCATTTGCCCCTTCTGCATACTCGCTTCGCTTACGCCGAGATAGGCCACCAAACGCTGCAACTCGACGCAGAAGCTATACGCTTCGTCGGCAGACGCGATGTCGGGTTCCGTCACGATTTCCAACAGGGGCGTCCCCGCCCGGTTCAAATCCACCAACGTGCACCCGGGTGTATCGTGTATGTTTTTACCCGCGTCCTCTTCGAGGTGGGCTCGTCGAATGCGGATCCGTTTGGTGCCGGCCGCGGTCGGAATTTCGAAGAACCCCGGTCCGCCGAGCGGCTGATCGTATTGGCTAATCTGATAATTCTTCGGCATGTCGGGGTAGTAGTAACTCTTGCGGTCCCACTTGGTGCGACTTGCGATCTCGCAGTTCAGGGCCGCTGCGACAAGAAGAGATGCTTCCACGGCCTGGCGGTTGATGACCGGCAGTGCCCCGGGGTGCCCGAGACAAACCGGGCAGACGCACGAGTTCGGTTCGGCGTCGTACTTTACCGGACAACCGCAGAACATCTTGGTCGCCGTCTTGAGCTGGACGTGAATCTCCAACCCGACGATCGTTTGCGTCTCCAGGGCGGGTTCTACCACGTGCTGCTTCTCCCACAATTGTGACTGTAGCGTTCGCTACGATTATATCGAACACCCTTGCATGACGCGAGCACTGCGGAATTCCTACAGTTTTCTCAAGGCGTGACCATCTCTCTTCTTTTAACACCGCGATTCATTTTTCTCTCCAGCGCTGTAGGATCGGAAGCTCCATAGCCAGGGGCGTGAGCCCTCGTTGTTCTACACAAGTCGCTAGCCTGGATCTACGCCACGCGTGTGGTCACGCTTCGCCCCACAGGGGCAACAACATGTAAGCCCAGGGCATCGCCGGCATCGCCCTGGGTCCGCGACGCGCAAGACGGAAAAGCCCTGTATCCATGAAGAGTCTGTCCACTGTCAATGGTCGTTTCGCATTTTTAATGCCGGACTGACCCTCCACCCCGACAAGACGCGAATCGTGGACGCGAACCAGGAAGGGTTCGACTTCTTGGGCTATCACTTCGAGCGAGGGCTGTTCAGCATGGAAGCGGCCCATGTTCGTCTTCGCCAATCCGTTAAGCGGTGAACCACCGACTGGAGAGCCGTGTGCGGGAAATCCGCACGCACGGTTCGGAGGGAGGAGGGGCCGGGAAACTAACCGGTCCTTCCTACCCCTATCATGTGGCTGCCCCGTTGGGGCGACGCATGACCATACGTGTGGCGCAAATCGAGGCTAGCCCGCGTGGTGAGAAATGCGGACTGAGAGGGAGTTCGCTAGTAGAAGAAAGTTACACTCACTGTCGGGCGACGGCCTATCGAGGTCCTGGTCACAAGAGCGCGATTCCGTAGTCTATTCGTATGCCTCGTCGTCCTCGACTTCCTCGGGCTCTTCGTCGGCCTCATAGCCCTGTTCCAAGTCATGCTCGACCTGTTGACGCATGGCCTTCCATTCGCCGGACGTGAGCAGCACCTCGCGCGCTTGCGATCCCTTGTACTCGCCGACAATACCCGCTTCGGACATTTGATCGATTAATCGCGAAGCCCGGGAATAGCCGATCGTCAGACGCCGCTGCAGTAGGCTGACGCTCCCGCGTTTGGACTCGACAACGACCTTAACGGCATCGTCAAGAAGAGGATCTCGCAGAAAGGCGGGGCCTTCGCCGTCGGCTGACTTGATCCGTGATAATTCTGGATGGAATTCCGGTTTGGCGCGTGACGACAGGTCGTCGAGCACGGCGTGGATTTCCTTGTCGTCCAGGTAGGTGCCCTGCGCCCGCATGAGCTTGTGCGAGCCGGGCGGCAGAAACAGCATATCGCCTTGTCCCAGAAGGACCTCGCCGCCGTTTTGATCCAGCACGATTCGCGAGTCCATCCTAGACGCGACGCGGAAGCAGATGCGCGATGGCAGGTTCGACTTGATCAGTCCCGTGACGACTTTCGCTTCCGGACGCTGTGTCGCCACAATAATATGAATGCCGACCGCGCGAGACTTCTGTGCCAATCGAGAGAGATGGTGCTCGACCTCCTTCGCCGAGGTCATCATCAAATCGGCGAGCTCGTCGATAATGATGACGACGTAGGGTACGTGTACGTTGATGCGTTCTTTTTCGTCTTCGCTCGCCGGCGCGAGGCGTCGGTAGATCTCTTCTTCACCGAGGGCATTGTAGGCCGAAATGTTCTTGACGCCCGTCTCGGAAAGCAGCTCGTAGCGTTCATCCATCTTCGTCACCGCCCACTCGAGGATTTTCTCCGCTCGGGCCATGTCCGTGACGATCGGACACATCAGGTGGGGGACTGCCTTGAATTGATTCAGTTCGACCATCTTGGGATCGACCAAGATCATCTTGACGTGATCCGGGCGCTTGGTCATCAACAGGCTGAGAATGATCGAGTTCAGACAAACACTCTTGCCCGATCCGGTCGTGCCTGCGATGAGCAAGTGAGGCATCTTCGTCAGGTCGCCCACAAGGGCCGCGCCACCGGCGTCCTTGCCGAGATAAAGCGGCAACCCCATACCCGCAGCCTTTTTTCCCGTCATGACCATCAGCTCGCGCAGGCGCACGGTTTCCTTAGTGATATTCGGGACTTCAATGCCGACGGTGTTTTTCCCGGAAATCGGTGCGACGACGCGAATGGCGTGTGCTTTAAGCGCTCGCGCGATGTCGTTTGCGAGGGTCGATATCTGCGACACTTTGATGCCGGCGCCCAGTCTGAGTTCGAACATCGTAATCACCGGGCCGGTGTCGATCTCGACGACATGGGCGTCAAGACGAAATTCTTCCAACGTCCGTTCCAAGGTCTTGGCCTGCTCACGCACCAGCGCCTCTTGTTGTTCGGTGAATCCATACTGCGGCTCGGTAAGAAGTTCGACGGAAGGCAACACCCAATTCTCAATCTGCTTGGGGTAGGCCTCCGCCCGCGCAGCGCGTTTGGCCGACGGGAAATTGACCTTCAGCGCCGCCTTTTTCGGTTTTCGCTTGAGTGTCGCGATCCCCGCCGAGGATTCGTCTTGATCTTCTTCGTCTTGCGCGACTTCCTCTTCCGTGGCGACGTCCTCGATTTCTTCCGATTTTTCTGCCTCTTCCTCCTCGTCGAATAGCGTGGCATCCTCCACCGCCGCCTCAGCTTTTTTGCCGCGCTTTCGCTTGACCTTGACGACGACTTCGCCTTCATCCGCTTCAGCTGCGCCGATGGGCGACAAGGGTATCGGCATGGCGGCGACGGCCCGACGATGTACCGAAGTCACCGCTCTTCCTGACATTTCGCCGACACGCTTGAGGGCGCCGGGTAGCTTCAACACCCATCCCTCGGTCGAAAAAATCAGTCCGACAAAAAGACTGGCGGTCAGTACGATCCAGGTGCCGACACGCGAGAGGTTCTGCGTCAACAGATCTCCGAGGGCAAAGCCGACGACTCCACCCGGACCGACCGGAATGTTGACGGTCGCCGGACCGGTGATTAGATGCACGGCGGCCGAAGTACAGAGGACGACCAGCGTGATGCCGCACACCCGCTCCCACAATCGACCGACCTCGCCTCGGATGACTCGAAAGAAAGCCACCAGGGTGGCGAATAGCACGAGCGGGTACGCGCCATCGCCGAGCGAATGTTGCAAATAATATGCGAACCACGCGCCGACTAAACCGCAGGCATTCGAGGACGGGGTGTTGTGTGGATACTGATGGGGGCTTGGCCAATCCCCAGGGTCGAACGTGACCAACGCGGGCCAAAGGAACGTCAAGAACGCCAGCCATCCGATGGGAATCAGGAATGCCGGTGCCCGTGTGTCTTGCGCGTCGCGTGACATACTCGTGCTCTCTTACAACGACAGAAAGCCGGGGCTACGTCGTATGGCGCCTATTGAGTCAGAACTAGTGTCGGTCGCATCCGGCGCACACCGACACCCCGGGCAGTTTTCCGCTTTGGCGAGTATCGGCGCCGTTCGATTGATCGCTGTAGTGAATCTCGTCGAAGTGGGGCGCATCGCCGACCTCACGCTTTGGTTTCCCGAGACTCGACATGATCGCGGCATGACGACGACTTACTGCGATGATCCACTGGAAATTTGGTTCCTTACGATTTGCCGCGATGGGTTCGCGCGAATCTGAAGAGGCATCCGGCGCTGGTTGGGCGATGTCGGGCCGGTCATGTCGTGGTTTGTTTCTCCAGAAGCCCACGCCGAGCGATTCGCGGTCGGTCTTCGCAGGGCGTAACGTGACTCTTGCGAATCCGGAGCTGTCAAGCCGCAGAACCCGATGGCACTTGGCTTCCCCCAACAAGCGACACCGTCAGGACATCCGCGGCGAGTCATCTTTTTCAATTATGGACGGAATCGAGGGCCTTGCGCGGATCGCAGATGCGCGGGGGCACCAAAACGGAGGTTTCACACGGTGTGTGGCGACTAACGACAACCCGAGACCCCATTTGCCTTGAATAATTCTGTCGTTTTGGCTAATTTATCACTTGATACCGGAACGGAAAGCACCCGCGCTGGGCGCTTGGGATGGATGTCACGCTGAATCTGGGACTGATCTTACCATGCGATAGGCTGTGCCTGGGAAGAAGCAATGGTACGCTGCGCAAACTTCGAAAAGGCTGAAATGATGAAACAATTTGTGATTGGCCTGGGAATGGCCGGCTGCTTTTTTTCTATTGTTTTCGTTCAAACAGCAGCGGGCCAGATCGGGCCCGACGTTGTAGTGAAGCTGGAGGAATTCTCACATAACAACCGCGTCGGTCCGATCGGCGCGGGCGTCATCGGGGCAGGAATGGGCACGACTTCCTGTAACAAGGGCGATGAGCCAGTGAGCTGGTTTCAGCTACCCGATACAGATCATCCCTTTTTTCCGTCCAATTTCTACCGCTTGATGACCGTCGCGGGGAGTCATCGATTCGAGCAAATCGGCCAGTCGTGGGTAAAGCATGGATTCGGGACTGAGGACCTCGACTTGTGCGGCTTCGGGTGCACGCCGCCGCCTATGAGTGGAGTCCAACTGGGCCTCGGTTGTACGGATACGTATAGTTCCGGACAGGCGATGGTGCCTTGCGACTTAAGTCCGCGCTCGGCGTTCAATCCGTACACCGGCGTCATGGCAGGCGGTAGCAATCTTGGGCCGGCCGCAGGATGTCAAGGGTTCTCCGTGAATTATCCCTCGCGAGATCACCGGGGTCATAATCACGGTCCGATTTCGCATATGAACCAGATCAGAGACGTCGATCTGATGGCGAGTCACAATCCGGGCGCTGTCTACTACGGTGAATCGCAGTATATCGTCCCGCACGAATTCGTTGATGGCAACGGCAATCAAAACAACAACGTGGTCCATCGCGAATATCGCGTCGCCGGGCCAGACGAAAAGGGACGCTATTTTTTCCCCCACGTCGGCGAGTCCGTTCGGGAGGAGCCGGCCGTGAACAAGTGGCCGGGGGCTACAAAGACGTTGATCGAACCGGCACCGCTCGTCGATGGACAGGCATTTCTTGTCTACGAAACGACGGCCCTGGGTGGCGGAATTTGGCACTATGAGTACGCCCTCTACAACATGAACCTCGATCGCGCATTGCAGAGCCTCAGTATTCCGATCGGTAGCGGTGTCAAGCTCAGTCACGTCGAATTCTACTTTCCAGTGAATCCGCAACACGTGACGCATGCGGATAACTATTCGAACGAGCCTTGGGAGGTCACCATCGGCGGCGGCGCGATCGCTTGGGCCACCGATTCGTTTGCGGATAACTACTTGGCCAACGCGGTAACATGGGGCACGATGTACAATTTTCGTTTCGATGCCAACGCCCCGCCGCAGGCCGTCAGTGCGACCGTCGGATTGTTCAAAACCGGCGATACGGTGACCGCCGAAACGGTCAGTCCCGGTGCGGTTGGGGCCGTAGAGTGTAACAGCAACGGAATAGACGATGCCTGCGATCTTAGTTGCGATGGG
>JADFIX010000165.1 GCA_022566435.1 Planctomycetota bacterium | reverse complement strand
AAAGTGCGCACGATTTCAATACCGTCAACTGCCCAGTCGGGGGCTTCGTCGAACCGATTCACGAATACCAACACGGCGGCTCGCCGTTCCGCTGCTCGATCACCGGCGGGGAAATCTACCACGGCAGCGAAATCCCCGATCTGGTCGGCACGTATTTCTTCGCCGATTGGTGTAGCAACTCGATTTGGAGTTTTCGCGTCGTGGGCGGCGTGGTCACGGAATTCGAGGAGCGCACCGCGGAGCTTGCCCCCTCCGGCGGTCTGACAGTCGCGAACATCGCCTCGTTCGGCACCGACGCTGACGGCGAAATGTATATCTGCGATCACACCGGTGAGGTCTACAAGATTATCGCCGACGTCCTGGAGCCGCCGATCCGCGCGAACCCACCGCACGAAATCCTGAAGAATCGCTACATCTCTATCGTTCCGCGCGGCGCGTCGGGGACAAACCCGGATGCCCACCACATCCGTGTGGCCGTGGATAGCACCCAGGTTCCCGACCTAATCGGCACCGGGCCATGGTGGGCGCCCGCGCCGGTGAACGGCCAACCGCCGTCACCTGCGACCTGTATTTCGGTCGTCTCCGCAGCGAAACCAGCGGCGGAACCGGATTGGAGTGGTTGCCCAGTCGTACATTTGACCGGCTGCCCAATCGTTCCTACGACGACTTATGCCATTGCGGTCGAGGCCGACGGAAACTTGTCAGACGAGGCGTTGTTGGACACCCAGGCGAAGCCGGGTGCGAAGTGGCTGGGCGACATCGTGGGTTCCTTTACGGGGCCCCTCGGAAATCCTCCGAATGTGTGGACTGCACCCAACCTTACGACGGGTGCGGACGACTTCGTGGCGGCGATCAAGACGTTTCAGGATCCCAACGCTTTAAACGCGACCCACTTGTCGCGGACGGATATGGAACCGCTCCAGAATGGAACGCAGATAAATCTGCTCGTCAATATCAATGACGTATTCGTGATTATCTTGGGCTTCAAGGGGGAGGAGTACAACCAAACGCAGGCGATTCTGATGAGCGTTTACCGCACGTTGAAGCTTCGCGGCCTCGACCAGGAGGACATTACTCTGTAAAGCTCTTTTGATAATGTCTTTGTGCGGAAGGTGATGGCCCGAGCTGATCGTGCGGGTGTAGCGCTACTACAACGCACCTTCCACCACATCCACTTCGAACCGCCGGGGCTTGGCGTCTAAGGGGCGAGCCCCCTGAATCCCCCTGTAAGGGCGGATCTGTCATCGGTGCCATCACCGCAGCTATACGAATCCAAATCCGCGCTTAGAATGACCGCCTCATGGACATGGTTATCGCGGAAAATCTGGTCAAGGTCTTCCCCACGCCCGATGGGGAGAAGTGTGCGGTGGACAGCGTGAGCTTCGTCGTTCGACGTGGCGAAATCTACGGTTTGCTCGGACCCAACGGTGCGGGAAAAACCACCACCCTGCGCATGCTCAGCGGCTTGATGACCCCGACCGGCGGGACGGCCACGCTCGCCGGCTACTCCGTCTCCAAACAGCCGCAGGAGGTCAAGCGGGTGCTGGGATTCCTGACGGCCAACACCGGCCTTTACCAACGCCTGACGCCGCGCGAGCTGCTCATCTACTTCTGCGAGTTGCACCAAATGGAACGCCCGAAGGCCGAAGCGCGGGCGGATTACCTGATCGATTGGCTGGGCATGGGCGACTTCGCCAAGCTGCGTTGCGGTGCGCTTTCGACGGGGCAGAAACAGCAGGTCAACATCGCCCGGGCGTTGGTAGCCGACCCGCCGATCCTGGTCATGGACGAACCGACGCTCGGACTCGACGTACTGAGCAACAGGGTCATTCTCGATTTCATCCGCCGCGAGCGAGACGAGGGCAAGGCGATCATTCTTTCCACCCACTATCTCGACGAAGCGGAAACCATGTGCGATCGGGTCGGCCTGCTGCACGAGGGTCGACTGGTGGCCGAAGGCGATCTGGACACCCTCCGCGAGCAAACCGGCGAGCAACGTCTCAGCGTCATCTTCCTCAAGCTCATCGGCGCGAGCGAATCGGCTGGAGCCGTCGGCTCATGAGGTTCCACCACCGCATCCGCACAATCTACGTCAAGGAACTGATCGACATTCTGCGCGATCGCCGCACGCTTCTCGCCATGATCGTGGTGCCGATCGTGATGTACCCCCTGCTGATGCTGGGCTCGATTCAGGCCGTCAGCTACCAAGTTCAGTCGCTGGACGACGAGCCGATCCGGTTCGGCGTGCTCACTGAAGATGATGGGAAACACTTACACGCCCTGATCCTTCGCGATGCGGAGACTCTCTCGAGGGTGGCCAAACGGCAGGGCGCCGAATCGGCAGGGGATGAGGACGACGCACCCAAGCCGCTCGAAGACTACGAGGTTCGTGCCATGGCGTCGCGCGCGGCGCTGGAGGATGCCATCCGGGAGCGTCAATTGCATCTCGGCATACTCATCGAGAAAGGGCCTTTGATCGGAGGCCGTTACCGCCGTATTCATGTTGAATTCCTTGTCGACAGTGACAACGTCAGAAGCTTTAACGCGATGACTAGGCTGCAGGACGTCGTCGCGCGAACCCGTGATCGGCTACTCGAAAACCGGCTTGCGCAGGTGCGATTACCCAGGGCGCTCGCCAAGCCGTACATCATGGACGTCTCCGATCTTGCGACGCCGACATCCATGCTGGGACAGATTCTGCCGCTTATCCTCATCCTGTTGACCATTACCGGGGCCATTTATCCAGCCATCGATCTGACGGCGGGCGAACGCGAACGCGGCACGCTTGAAACCCTGATGGTATGTCCAGTGCCCGTCATCGACCTGATCGTCGGTAAGTTTCTCGTGGTGACGTCGGTGGCGATCATGGGGGCGGCGCTCAATCTGACAGTCGTTAGCGCCACCATCTACTTCGGCGGATTCAATCGCGTCTTGGCGGGCACGGAAGAAACCGTGCCGCTGGGCAAAATGGCGCTGATCCTGCTCGCATTGATCCCCTTCGCCGTGCTGATGTCGGCCGTGATGATTGCCGTATGTAGCTACGCACGCACATTCAAGGAAGCGCAGAATTACGTGACACCCGTCATCCTGGCGGTACTGATTCCCGGCGGATTCGCCGCCTTGCCGACCACACAACTGGAAGGCGTGATGCTGGTCATGCCCGTGGGGAACATGGTTCTGCTGGCCCGAGACTTGCTGCTCGGTGCGGATATTTCCTGGTGGCAGGTGTCGCTGGTGCTGATATCCACATCGCTCTATGCCGGGGCTGCCGTCGCGGTCGCGGCAAGCGTCTTCGGTAGGGAGTCGGTGGTCTTCGCCGATTCCGCATCGCTCAAAACGATTTTCTCGCGGCGGTTGATCAAGCCCGCCGCGTGGCCGCCAATTTCGATGAGTTCGCTGGTTGTCGCCCTGCTTTTCCCAACATGGTTCTTCGTGCAGGCGTCTTTGTCTCCAGGGCCGGGCGAAGGCGTGCAACGGTTGTTGCGCATGACCGGTGTGCTCATGCCGCTTCTATTCGTCGCATGTCCGACGATCGTTCTGCTCTACTGGCGGACGGACATCGTCAACGCGTTCGCCCTTCGTCGCCCGGGCGTTCGCAGTTTGGCCGCGGGCGTGCTGATCGGGCTTTCCTCATGGGTGGTCGCCCGCGAGCTGAACGTCTTGCAGAGCTCCATCATCGTGATTCCGGCGGAAATTTTGCAGAGTTTCGAAACCATGGCGGCGTCGATCGTCGCCATGCCCTGGTGGATGGCCCTGCTGCTTGTGGCGGTTGTGCCCGCCGTTTGCGAAGAGTTGCTCTTTCGCGGATTCTTTTTGAGCGGCCTGATGAAGTCGGCGCGCCCCGTCACCGCGATTCTCGTTTCGGCGACGGTGTTTGCCGTCTTCCACTTCTTGCTGTTCAAGTTTCTGGTGACGGCGGTTCTGGGGGTCGTGTTCGCGTACCTCTGCTGGCGGTCGCGTTCGATTCTGCCGGGCATGGTGGCCCATCTCCTGCACAATGCGATCGGCGCTTTGATGGTGATTGAGCCGAGTTTTCCGCAGACGCTGGGCATCGAGTCTTCAGACGGCGACACCTGGGCTCATCTACCGGCCCACGTGCTTCTGCCGGGCGTTGCCGTGTTCGTGTTGGCCCTGATTCTGATCCCGCGACCGGTACGTTCGGCGGACGAGGATTTGTCGTCGGCCTCCTTTGATATCCGATCGACGGCGTGAACGTTTCTTAGATAAAGCTGACGAGCCACCTTGGCGGCAAGAAAAAAGGCCGACTTGGCAGTCGACCTTCTCATTCGCCTGTTGATCGCGTTCCCCGCGATGCGGTCGCCTTACGCCCCGGGCGTGCGTTATGCCGCAGCCTGCTGCTTGGGAAGATGTTGCTTGGCAATCTCCACGATCGCGTCGAAATCGGCGGGTGACGAAATGGCCAGTTCGCTGAGCATTTTACGGTTCACCTCGATGTCCGCGGCATGCAAGCCGAAGATGAAGCGGCTGTAGTTGATGCCTCGTGCCCGGCAGGCGGCCGTGAGACGCACGACCCACAACGCACGGAAGTCGCGCCGGCGACGCCGACGATCGCGATATGCATTGGTCGCGGCTTTTACCACGGCCTCTTTCAAAAGGCGCCAGCGTTTGCCGCGCGCCCCGCGGAAGCCTTTGGCTAACTTGCGGACGCGCCGCTTCTTCTTGTTCCGTGCGGCACCATATGTCGCTCTGCCCATTGCATCTGCTCCTTCGCGGTTCCGGGTGTCGACGATCGCCCGCCGAGACGCTGCGCGCTCTCTTTATTTACGCCGCACCGAGTTTGATCTTGATGTTTTTGCTGATCGCGCCGGTAAGCGTGCACGACTTGCGCAGCGCCCGGCAACGATTGCCGGACTTTCCGCTCATGAGGTGCCCGGAGTTGCGGCTCTTGTATTTCACTTTGCCCTTCGCCGTTATTTTGACGCGCTTCTTCAGGCCTTTGTGGGTTTTCATCTTCGGCATCGTCACCGTCCTCGTTGAACCAAATATCACAAGAGCCCCGCATTATATGACGTCCTGGAATTCTTGCAATATGCTCTGCCAATTTCTGCCGGGCGTCCATGGCCGTCCAACCGCCTGGACCGCTGGGCAATCGGCAACGATTCTGAGTCGCTTGAGCCTTCCAACAGACTCGGATGGCGAAACGAAACCAAAAAATACTGTATGACTGGAGTATTTACTTCGTTTCGAGGTGGCGAGGTACTGCGACTCAGGGGCGCGTACGTTTCGCTGCCTGGGGATGCGCCCGGTAGGTTTGCTCCGAGCGAGCATTAGAGGTAAACGCACTATTCAGTATGGCATCCGCCCCGGAATACGATATATCCAGCGCCGGTCACATCCCCGACGACTCTTTCGGGACGACGGGCCGATCGGTTTTCGTAGTCCTGCTCCTTGGAATGTCGGTTCTCGCGGCCGCCGTACGATTCTGGGGGATCGGCGAAGGCGAATTCTGGTTCGACGAGAACTGTACGTTCTACATTGTCCATCACCTGTTCGATTGGCCCGCCGATGGGCCGGACCCACTACGCGAGGTTGCCCACTTGCCGTATTTTCTCCTTTTGAATCTCTGGACCGGCATCGTTGGGGAGACAATTCTAGGGATGCGGAGCTTCTCGGCCTTGATCGGAATACTCGGCGTCTTCGTTTTGGGTCTGCTGGGCGCACGGCTCGGAGGACATCGAGTCGGGCTTACGGCCGCCGTTCTTGCGGCCTTCAACCCGTTGCAGGTCCACTACAGCCAAGAGGCGCGCGGTTACACGACCTGGCTGCTCGCCGTCACACTTTGTATCTACTGTCTCTACAAAGCCGCCCACGCGCTGAACAAGCGCTGGTGGCTGGTCTACGTCGTCGTCGCGTGGCTGACCGTGCTGACGCATTACTTCACGTTGGCTTGGTTTTTCGGAACGATCGGCGGCGTCCTTATCGCCGGCGATCACCGCCGCTACTTGAGGCAGTGGCTGGTTGCACATGCCGTGCTCGCCCTTGCGCTGCTACCGGTCATTTGGTTTCTGGTTATTCCGTTATCCGAAGGCGGGCCGAAGCCATGGTTTCGCGAAATGTGGGCCGCCTTTCCACCATCGCTTGCGGTACTGAAGTCGATCTGGGCGATGCTGCCCGCCGGCGGCTATCCCGCATACTTGGGGTCGCTGGCCGTAGCTGAAGATGCCGTGTCGCTCGAGTGGGGTGCCCTTTTGGCATTCATCGCCCGGTGGATGCCGATCACGGTGGTCATTTGTGTGGTCGTGTTACCATCGGTGCGACGACGTCCGACGGAACCGCCGGTTTCACAGGGTCGTACACGAACGATCGGCTTTCTAGTGATTTTGAGCCTTGCGTACCTGCTCACGTCATTTACGCATTCGTGGCTTTGGGAACCGACGTACATCGTCGGCCGATTCGACTTGGCCGCGTGGCCCTCGCTGTTATTGGCGGTAGCTTTTCTTATCGAGCGAGCGGCAGTATCGCTTTCGACGAAGTGTGGACGGCAAGCGGGGGTGCGGTGGGGGCTTACCGTGGTTCTTCTGCTTTGTAGTGGAATCGTGCTCGTCGGTATGCGCTTCGCGGCGGTGCCGAACGACTCGAAGCAGCGGGCGCGGCGCGCGTCGTCGCCTTCCTGTTCGGCGAGTGCCGCCAGGGCCAGCCAGCTGCGGCGGCGTGAGGCGTTGGGCATGCCGCTGTCCTCGGCCACTGTCTCCAGCATGAGGCGCGCCTTGCCCCACAACTGGCGCTCGGCGAGTGCATGGCCAAGGGCATAGGCCAACGCCCGCTCACGCGGGAAGCGGGTCTGTGCAGCCTCCAAGCGCTGCAGCCAGTCGGGGCCGCAGCCGGCCAGCACCGGGACCAGTGCCGTGGCGAGCGCAGCCCGGTCGTCAGCCTGCAGCTCGGCGAGGTTGTCGAAGAACGGGCGCAGCCAACCACGGCCATCGTCCGGTGCGCCGAGCTGCGCCGCGCACTGGGCCGCACGCGAGGCCACCAGCGGATCACGGCGATCGGCGCCATCCAGCTGCTGCCAGGCGGCGCGCAACTGATCCACATCACGCGCGCCGTCAAGCGCCTCAAAGGCCAGCGAACGCAGCAGGCTCTGGGCAGCCGCCTTGGAGAAGGCCTGGTGCTTGGCCAGCAGGCGGGCCGTGCGCAGCGCCTCCAGTGGCTGGCGCGCGAGCCGCGAGGCTTGCAGCCGAAGCCGCAGGGCCTGCGTGCGGCGCGCGACGCCGGGCGCCAGCTCGCCCAGCACCGCCAGGGCCCGCGTGGCATCGCGGTCGTCCAGGGCCCATTCGGCGGCCAACAGGCGGGCG